>JBIOHE010000129.1:0-11124 GCA_044448725.1 Sphingobacteriales bacterium
CCATAATTCATAACCCCCAAATTTAACCCTTAAAAAATAAAAGCATGAAAAGTATTCAACCATGGATCAACTTCAATGGCAATGCCGAAGAAGCATTCACTTTTTACAGATCGGTTTTTGGCGGAGAGTTTGCCAGGATCGTTCGTTTCAAGGATCTGGCAAGCGCGGAATTTCAGATACCAGAAAATGACGCAAATAAGATTATGCACATTGCTTTGCCTATTGGCAAACACAATGTGTTAATAGCCAATGATGTTCCTGAATTTATGGGACGGGTAAACGAAAGCGAAAACAGGTCTAAAATCGCAGTGGCTGCCGAAAGCCATGAAGAAGCAGACAAAATATTTAACGGATTATCAGCAGGCGGAGATATAGAAGGGCCGATCGGAGATAGCCCCTGGGGTACCTACGCAGGCATGTTCAGGGACAAGTACGGCATTGAATGGATTGTGGAATTTGACCCCAATTATAACGGGTAAATTTAACCGAAGAAAAAAGCGGCCCATTACATGGTGCCGGGTCCAATGTCATAAAGTTAAGCCAGCAATTTGCCCGTAAAGATTGAATTTAGGGTAATAACACAATAAAATCAATAAGATTTGATTAAGGCTTTAAAGGTGTTCTGATAGATTTCCATTCACCCAGCTGAATTCAATATCAAAAACAAAGCCTGCAAATTCAACTATTGCAGGCTTTTGTTTTTTCAGGCTTATCCAAATAATAACGATCCCCGAAAATTCAGGGAAAGTAAAAATGGTTTAAACGGAAAGCCATATTGCTGCATCGCCAAGGTTATCATTTTGCGTGGTATCCGGGTCAATTGTAATGCCGCTTACCGTCTTTTCCGTTCCCTGCAAAACCTGAAATCCACGCGTAGCTACCTCCGGCCCGTTATACGCCCGCCAATAGTGCTGAAAGGAAAGGTCGCTATACAATTGAGTTGGTGAGAGCATAGTATCCCAGCCAACGTAAATGCCGGGGATATATCCGGCGGCATCCACGGCGTTGTACCATGCCTGGCAATAGGCTATCACGTCCGCGGCATCGGTGCCGGGAGCAACGCCTTCAAGGTCGCACCAAATGTTTATGCCCGGCGGCAGCCCCACTACTGCACTGGCGTAAGTTGCAGCGTAACTACCGTAAGCGGTTCCCAGACTTGCGTCGGGCACCCAACCCTCATTCGCCACGTGCTGCACAGCCATAAGGGCCAGGCCGGCATTTAAAATGTTTAAAGCTTCTGCATTGGTGAGATTGCCTTTTGCAAGCGCCGCTGTACGCGGGATATAACGAATACAAAAATTATATCCTGCATTTTTAAGATTCTGCGCATCTGCAGCAGATAAAATAGAATTTACATCGAATCCTGATAAACCAGGAGCGGCCTGCTGAACAGTACCGGGAAGCGGAGTGTTTGCCATAGTGATAAAGTTTAGTTAATTTAAGTTAACCCACTGTTGGGTTTTCATAAGCTAATTTACCACTAATTCCGACAAATTGCACTTTTTTTAAAAAAATTATGGTATGCCTCCCGGCTAATTTTTTAAAAAAAACTTATTACCAGTGATACCGTCCCGGCATGCAAATATTCCCAAAAAGCAAATCAATCACGATTCAATTGCTTACGGGTCTCTATTAAATATTGATCAAATTTCTTATACAATTTGGGCATTTCAACATTGATGTCATATTTCTTAGCTACTGTTAAATTCCCGTTTAGCCAATCCATAAAAAGATTCCCCTCCTGGTTTTTACCTGCTGCTGCTTTTTTTGCCTTAGTACCCGTCCCCACTTGTTCATTGGTTGACATAGCCGTTATCCCCAGTTCAAAAGCGCGTTGCAAACCCTTTGCGGCTTCCTGCTCCCTGCCCGATTTCCAGTTGAGATAACCGATGATAAAAAAAATCTCTGCGTTTTTTTGATCCATCATTGATAGTTTATTGAAAATACCAAATGCATCTTTTGTTCTGTTCTGAAATAAGGCGATTTCGCCAAGCCGCAAATTCGGACTTAATGTTTCTTTGTTCAGTTCTTTAGCACGGTTGAAATACGACTTCGCCTTCTCCGGATGAAAATAATTGGTATTCTTCGCACAAAAATAAAGGTTACCTAACTGAATATATGCCTGTTCGCTTAGCGGGTTCAGCTTAATTAATTTCTCCAGCGCTTCCCGGGCTTTTTCAAACTTATCCACCTTTATATACATATTCCCAATGTAATAAAGGGCGTCTTCATGATTTGGGTTCAATTTGAGAGCTTCCTGGTATGCTGTAATGGACGAGTCGGTTTTACTCTCCAGGCGGTATCCGGTGGCCCGGTTGTAATAAGTCCAGAACGTTTGTTTATAATCGGACTTCGCTGTTACCGTTGAAGAGTCGCTTTGACCCTGGTGTCCCCAATATTTAACTATTGTTATGCCTGCAAATGCAGCGAGCAGGATTACAGCGATAAAAATAAATTGTTTACGTGTCATAAGGTCTCATTAATTATGATGCTTCTCTAAATTTCTCACTTTGTTTACGCCTTCCGTAATTTCTATGCGTCCATTTACCGGAACGTTCAGGAATTGCTGATTAAGCCCGCTCGGCCACCGGACAGTAAGCGTGTCCGCTTTTTTAAACTTTGCAAGGCCAAAATGTTGTGTCAGGCTGTTTTGAGACAAATAGGAACTCTGATTATTTACTTCCCTGATTTGAGATACCTTTCCGCTTATCAGTTTCACCCTGGCCCCGATAGCCGAACGGTTACTTTTAGTACCCACAAGTTTTACTTCCAGCCAGTTGTTTTTATTCCCGCCGTCATTTCTCAGGAGCACCCCCTCGCCGCCATTATTTACTATAAACACATCAACATCCCCATCATTATCATAATCGCCGAAAGCGGCTCCCCTGCCCACATTTTCATAAGACAACGCCTCGCCGCTGACTGTCGTAACTTCGGCAAAGCCTTTTGCAGGCCCTTCATTCCAAAAGAGCCGGTTTTTCATCGGAATCAAATATTTAGGATTATCGTCCTTTTGATTAGTGCTGCCGTTAACTACAAACAAATCAAGGCGGGTATCATTATCATAATCAAAAAACGAGGTCCCCCATGCCACATCATCCAATGAAACCTGGCCAAGACCAAACTTTTCGGCCTTATCCTCGAACATAAGCGGCGGGCCGCCATTTTGCTTTTTAGCCATCGCAGTAAGCTTGTTAACGTAAAAGGCATTTTCTTCGGCAAGCCAGTGTGTTACAAACAAGTCCATATCACCATCATTGTCCCAATCGCCGATGGCCAGGCCCATGGAGCTGCGGTAATCAGCTACGTGAGCAGCATAACTCACATCAACAAAGGTTCCGTCGCCCTTGTTAAGATACAGTGCATTACTACCCACATCATTGGCGACATACAGATCGGGCCAGCCGTCATTGTTAAGATCACACCAGGATGCGGAGAGGCTTTTTCCGGTAAAATCGGCTACTCCTGCCGGAATAGCTACTTCTGTGAAAGTCCCGTTTCTGTTGTTATGATAGAGTAAGTTGCGTTGCGGAGGAAAAGACAAAGGATTAATACCCGCTGGCTCCGCATTATTTCCCCTGGCTACAACAGGCTGTTTATTCAATTGCTTATACTTCACATAACCGCAAACATACAGGTCCAAAAAGCCGTCCCGGTCATAATCGCCCCAACTGGCGCCTGTCCAGAAGCCATCCTGACCACCAAATCCGGCTTTTTGGGTTTCATCGGTGAAAGTGCCGTTCCCGTTATTATGATAAAACATATTTTTACCATAAGCTGTGATAAAAATATCGGGATAACCGTCATTATCAATATCCCCGACGGCAACGCCCATTCCGCAACCCTGAAAATTTATACCGGCTTTTTTTGTGACATCCGTAAACGTTCCGTTTCCGTAATTATGATAAAGCTGACAATGGGCCGGTGATTTTTTAACCTCTCCCGGCGTCATTGTCAAAGGGCCGGCTTCATTTACAATGAATAAATCGTCATTCCCATCCTGGTCATAGTCGATCCATGCTGCGCCCGATCCCATATCTTCCGGCAACTGCGTGGTTCGCTGTCCGTTAAAGTGCGTGAAACGGATACCCGCCCGCTTTGTAATGTCAGTAAAGGTTACATCAGGATGATCTTTAGGAACTGCCTTCCATAGTTCTGCCGTCACACCCTCTACATGTTCTCCCGGACTATAATGCTTTTCCTTTTCTCTCCCGAAAAAAAAGAAAATTATTGCCAGGCCTAATACCGTTGCCACCAGGCTGGTTATATAGACAGATCTTTTTCTCTTTGAAACTGGCATATTATTATGAATGGGTAGAAATTGATTTTTTAACGATTATCGTTTTTTGATCGCCGGATATAACGGTAACCGGAGCAGTGATATCTATTTTACCACCATCAGAGAAAAAACGGTTAAGCACAAACTGGTTGAATTTCCGGTAACACAATTCAGCACTGACATATAGCTTATCATTAGCCTGGGTATGACCCTGCATACCGGGTTTGTAGGTGAAATTATATTTTAACTGATCACTGAATCCCGGATAAAGTGAACGGCTGAACTTTACGCCAACCAGGTTCCACAAATTGTGCCTGTCAACATCGCTTCCAAACTGATCAACGGGCTGGGCACGATAGATAACCGATCCCGGCGGAATGAAGTGGTGCTGATCCAGAACACCCGAAGAATAAACCACATTACCATAACCATCTTTTACGGTTACCTTAACCCAGGCCTGTATCAGATCAAGCGGGCCGGTCGGGAAATTATGGCCTGATTTATTATTTGTGATAGTCACATCTATCCCTACACCCTGCCCTGCATTAATGCTGTCCGGAGTTTGTAACTGCAACGGAAGGACCGGCCCGTTATGCCATTTATTTTTAATTTCAGGGATCTGTGTTTCACCCTTTATCCATTTCTCTATCAATTCCACTTGTTTTGCTCCGCCGGGTAGTTTCAATAAGGTTGGCATAAGCTGGTTGCCGCCCAGGAACCGATGGCTCCTGTGCATATTATCATTGGCAGTTCTGTTATAATCTGCCACATCTCCGTTGGCCGGATCAAATGTAGAATTCAGCGGCATGTGGCATTCACGGCATTCAATCGTTTTCGAAGCTATTCCCGGGTGGTTCCAGTGGCTTTTCCGCCAATTGTCATATTGATTCTGCAACTGTACCGTTCCTACGCCGTTTACCTGTTTATCAATAAATTGTTTATGGCAAGACCCGCAGAACTCAGGCGTTTTTAAAATTGTTTTGTTGAAACTCGAAACATGGTATTTGGGATAGGCGCGTATCATAAAATCGCTCAGGAATTTAGCTGTTTTTCCTTTTTCCATCTCAAACATATAGGGGACACGTTTGGTGATTTCGTACTGGGCGTTCCCCTTAACATCCACTTTTGAGATAGAATGGCAGCTTACGCAGGATACGCCTTCATCCATTCCCAGGGGATTTGTAAGCTTTGTATCATCCAGGTTCTTTGAACCGGATAAAAGGGAAATCGGATCGTGGCAGCCACCGCAATAGCGTGTTGATGCAGGGCCTTTTTCAACGGCCATGGCGTGCTGAACAACACGAAAAGCCGGGTCCATGGCAGAATAGCGGTGCGCATTGGCTTCCCATTCGTGACCTATGTTGGTATGGCAACCATTAGTAGTACAGGATTTTGAATTACCTAAAAGCCGGGCGTCAATAGCGCCGCCGTTGCTTGTGGTGGCAAGGCTGGGTTCAAACGGTTTGTTTTTGCCATAAATAAACTGGTAATCCGCAGGGAAATTATTATGAAACTCAACCGGATTATAGGCATAAATAAAAAGCCCTACGAAGGCCATCAGTATAGCAGTTAAAAACAGCACGCGGAAGCCAAATGTTTTTTCAGCTTTTATCAGGGGATTAGCCTGTTTATCTTTTATAGCTTTAAAATCGCGGATAATTAATAAGCCGATATGGGGTACTACCGCCAGCATAAAGGCAAATGTTGCAACAATATGAACCTGATCCCACAGATAATTTATTCGTGTTGAAAATACAGCTTCGTAGGTTAACAGAAGCCCGGTAATAGCCGCCGCAACTGCGGTTGCCATGGCAATGTAACCGATGAGTTTATGCTGGTTCAGCTTGTTTTTGCGATACGTTAACCAATGCCGGATTTGGTAAACGATGTAAGGTATTACGGCCACCAGCCCTACGGCTGTATGCATAATCACAAGTGCCTGGGTAGTTACACTGAAAGAAACCAGGTATATCACTAACCCGGAAATCAGTTCAAAGAACAATATACAAACTACCCAAACAGTTAAACGGCTATGCCATTTTGCTTTATTAGATTCCATAGTAAAAACGTTTTAATTTTTTATTTAAAAAAAAGACTCCTTTTATTTTAGAAAAATCATATTAATAGATTACCACGCCGTTGGTAAAAAACGTACCAAAGCAAGGTTGTACAGGTATCCACGGCCAATTATGCCGGGCCATTCCTGAAGTTGTGAAAAAGCTGATCAGCCGCGTTTTATTCCCTGGCTGAAAGATTGACGACGCATTCGGATAAATTGTAAACGCGTTTGCCAAAGAAACTAAAATAACGGGCGTCAATCTGCCTGGCAGCAGTTTGAACAATTCGCCACGTTAAAAAGGGACGGGCAGACAATAGGTAGCCCGACTTGTGGTTAAGTAGTTGTGTAGTCATAGATGTAGATTTACAATAGGTTAATAATTAATGAGGTTAGTCATTATTTTGTCTAAGGTATAGGACAGACAGAGTTACAAAAATGATTTATATCACTTTATGGTTTATTTGTTCTATTGAGCGTAAAACAATTATTTTTAAGGCTCAATTTCAATGCCGTCAAATAATCCTTAACTTAGCCTTCTTTATGAAGAATATCCCCTCCGCCATGTCAAAAATATCTGCCTCTTTTCATCAGCAAAGGCTTTGTTTAAACAAGCTGTTTGCTTACCTGATTATTCTTGTGATGCTATTTTCCGCCTGTGGAAGAAAACATGATGATAGTAATGGAAACAGTAAATTAGATCCCAGGACGGAGGCCTTATTATTCCTGAAAAAAAACCAGCTCAATGAAGCAGAAGCTTCTTTTATAAAAGCCATAGAAACGGGGCCCGACAATGTATTGAATAATAAAGACCTGACGCTGCTCTATCTCCTGCAAAAGAATTATAAGTCCGCTGAAAATCAGGCAAAAGCGGGATTGAAAATTAAACCGGAGGATTTGGATCTGAGACTGATGCTGGCAGAAATTTCCGCTGAAAAAGGAGATAAGAACGGAGCCATACAGGAACTAAAAGAAGTACTTAAAAAAGACGCTAAGAATGTTAAGGCCCTGTATAAACTGGCCGGTCTCGGGTCTTCAGGCACGGACCAGACATGGAAGAAAAATTATTTAACCCAGGTATCAGGTCTGGTACCTGCCAATATTGTTCCCCGCCTTGAATTGGCCGAACTCCTCGCTGCAAACAACCAAACAGACTCCGCCATTTTTAACCTGGGCACAGTGAAAAAAATTGTACCTGAGTTTTTTGGCGCGACAAAAGTATCTTACCAAAAGGCGCTGTCGTTATTGCAGGCCAACCATCCTGCCGCAGCCTTGCCTTTTATGCAAACTTTCCATAAACTGATGCAATTATCAGCCGAATATGCCTCGGGAAATGACGAATTAAAAATGCCGCAATTGATCGCAGGTCATGTGGCATTCAGCGCCAGTCAGGAGGATCAGGTATCTTATGATACAAAAGGGAAAGGAATACTGAATGCAATGACTTTTACAGACGCTTCGGAACTGGCGGGGCTGGCGCTTGGGAAAGGATTAAATTCCGAAAATTCCGTTTTGGCAAAAGCTGACCGCGACGGGGTTGGAAACCTTTATGTATATGCAGGTTTTACGCCCGCCGGCTCTTCATCAGCAAAGCATTATCTAATGATCAGTAAAACAGGAGCATTTGAGGCCTGTAACGTTATCGGGGGCATTGATCATGAGGGACAGGATTTGGATGCCACCTTTGCAGATTATGATAATGACGGCTTCCAGGATCTTTTTATTGCCACAACAAAGGGTATTATTGTATATAGGAACCAGGGGGACGGCACGTTTACAAAGGTGACAAAAGACATTGGCCTCGGAAAAACTGCCAATGCAAATAAAATGCTGTTTGCTGATTTTGATCAGGACGGTGACCTGGATATACTGGTCGGGCAGAAAGGCGGAAATAAATTTTTCCGCAATAACGGCGACGGCACTTTTACAGAACAGGCAAATACCATGGGCCTCAGCGGAAATCCGCAGGGTACCATTGCCATGGATTTCGGCGACTGGGATGGCGATGGTGACGTAGATATAGTCGGCTTGAACGAAAACGGAGGGGTACAATTATTCAATAACAATCGTCATTCAAACTTTAAAGACATCAGTGATTCTGTAGGCCTTCGGAATGCAGCTTATTCAGGTTCAGCAATTGCTTTTGCAGACTACAATAACGATGGAATGCTCGATATTTTTATGGCAGGCGGTCCGGGCGGTAAATGTTCGCTGCTTAAAAATGATGGTCACCGCTTCTCCGCTGATCTGGCATCAAAAAAAATCAGCAATGCACTGAAAGGAATAAAAGTAAATGATGTCGCTTTTGTGGATTTTGATAATGACGGGCACCAGGATTTGCTGGTTGCGGGTGAAAGCGCTGACAAATCAAAAAGCGGGGTAAAACTATTTCACAATGATACCACCAAAGGCTTCAGCGATGTATCGTACCTGTTGCCTAAAAATGTAATGCGGGCCCATCATATTAAAATTGGCGACTTTGATATGGATGGCGACCAGGATATTCTTTTGTCGGGCCCGGATGGCGTTCAGTTTCTGAGAAATGACGGCGGTAATATGAACCATTATATGCAGGTTCAGTTATTCGGGCTTTCTTATGGCAACAGTAAAAACAACAGGCTGGGGGTCGGGGCGCAGGTTGAGCTAAGGTCGGGAGATTTGTATCAGCTTAAAACAGTAACCGGCCCTATAACCGAGTTTGGCGTAGGCAGGAGGAACAAGTTTGGTACTGTGCGTGTGATTTGGCCAAATGGCGTTGCACAAACCATTGCCGACCCAACAAGCCAGGAACGTATATTAGAAGTGGAACTACTTAAAGGTTCTTGTCCCTTTTTGTTTACCTGGAACGGTGAAAAATATGAATTTATAAAAGATATGATGTGGAGGAGTGCCCTTGGCATGCCATTGGCCATTCATGGCAAAGATACCACTTATGCTTTTTCGGATGCTTCGAAAGAATACCTGCTTATTCCGGGAGAAAAACTAAAGCCCCGGGATGGCCGCTATTCAATTAAGGTAACTGAAGAATTGTGGGAGGCAGTTTACTTTGATAAAGTCGGCCTCACCGCGGTAGATCATCCCGATTCAATAGATGTTTATGCCGACGAACGGTTTGTCCCCCCTCCTTTCCCCGGTAAAAAGGTTTACCAGGTAGCTGATAAGCATTTGCCAGTAAGCGCCAAGGATGAAAAAGGCAATGATCTGCTTGCTAAAATCAGCACTTATGACTTTCAGTATGCTGCGAATTTCTCCCCCGGAAAATTCCAGGGCATTGCCGAAAACCATGAGCTGATACTTGACTTAGGAAGCAAAGCCAAAGCGGACAGCCTGACTTTGTTTTTACGGGGATGGATCTTCCCTTCAGACGCCAGCATTAATATGGCCGTCGCCCAATCGGATAAATATAGTGTTCATCCGCCATCTTTGCAGGTTATCAATAAAAAGGGAGAGTGGCAAACTGTTATTCCAAATATGGGCTTCCCTATGGGCAGGGATAAAATGGTTATTGCCAACCTGTCGGGTAAATTCCTTACGGCCAATGACAGGCGGGTAAGGATCAGCACCAATATGCAAATTTACTGGGACCAGATATTTTTCTCGGCCCGAAATGTAAAAGCGCCGGTAAAAATGCAGGATCTTAGTATGATTGCTGCTAACCTGGATTTCCGTGGCTATTCTGCCGATTACCGTAAAGGCGGGCCGTTTGGCCCCGAATGGTTTGATTATTCGCCCGTAAGCAAAGGTCAGAAATGGCGTGACCTTACAGGTAATTATACCCGCTATGGCGATGTATTGCCGTTGCTGCAAAAATCTGATGACGAATACATTATTGCCGATGGCGGGGATGAAATAAGTATCGACTTTGATGCCGCAAAATTGCCCGCTTTACCAAAAGGCTGGAAGCGCGACTTCCTGATTTACAGCGATGGATGGGTTAAAGACGGCGACCTGAATACAGCTAACGGACAAACAGTTGCCCCGCTGCCATTCCATAAAATGCCGTCCTATCCTTATGGCAGAAATGTTGCCTATCCGGCAGACAAAGCGCACCGGGAATATCAGCAAAAATACAATACAAGGAAGGTGAGCACATTTGATTTTAAAAATGCGTTAAAAACGGCAAGTGTTAAAACGGCGACAAAGACAGAAGACTGATAAGTTTCAGTGCCAACCCACGCCAACTGGCATGAGTTTGAGGCGTCAGGCACAATCCGAAGTCAAGAGTAGCCTTTGCACTTTTGGCCTTTGCCCTTCATTTCGCCAGAAGGAGTTTTGGCATTTAATATTAAGGGTTACACCTTTTAAAAAAAAATTACGACATCGGATAGTCATTATTCTTAATTAGGTCTTAAAATAATATTAACTTTAACTTGAAACTATTCCAAAATATAGTCTTATGAAGGTGAACTACTCCATATCGATAAAAGGATTTGATGAACCAAGTGACTTTGTTGATACTTGGTCAAAAAGATATCTACGATCTTCTAACGAACCTAAATACGGTAATAATATAAATCATGTTTTAGATAATGAGACATGTTTTACAAAACTTTTTGAATGGAAGAATGGGACAGGAGATACTATCTATGAACCAAAATTGAACGTCGTTAAGGGGTTTTATAATGAGGTTGCTGTTTTAAAAAATCTACAAGCTGACTTCAGTTGGGAAGTTTTTGAAACTATATTTGAACCAATTAAAAGTGCTACAATTTGGAAAATATTTTTGTTACACCTGATAAATCCAGAAGAGTTTCCAATTTATGACCAACATGTATTTAGGTTTTACAAG
>JBIOHE010000130.1:0-10972 GCA_044448725.1 Sphingobacteriales bacterium
GAGATTAGAGGTTAGAGATTAGAGACTAAAGGTTAGAGATTAGAAGTATTTATGATTTTTTAACACAGAATCTCTCTTTGTTTAATTAATAAATTAGTATGCTATTTTTAGGTTGAATATTGCTTTACGCACATTGAAAGATTTAAGCTAAATTCGCAATATCAAAATGAAAGCTTTTTACGGAGACCTTAAACTCGGGATTTTAGGCGGCGGCCAGTTGGGCCGTATGCTGATACAGCAGGCCATTAATTATAATGTAACGGTAAAAGTACTCGACCCTGACCGCGAGGCTCCCTGCCGTAAATTGTGCGACGAGTTTACAGTCGGGTCCCTGAGCGACTATGAAACTGTGTATAATTTCGGCAAAAAAGCCGATATGGTGACCATTGAAATTGAAAAGGTAAACGTTGACGCCCTTGAACAATTGGAAAAAGAGGGCGTGTTGGTTTACCCGCAATCACGGATCATCAGGCTGATACAGGACAAAGGCTTGCAGAAACAGTTTTTTAAAGAAAATCATATTCCAACTGCGGAGTTCCAGGTGATCTCCTCGCCGGAACAGTTAAAGCAAAGCCATATCCCGTTCCCGTATATCCAAAAATTAAGGCGCGACGGTTACGATGGCAGAGGGGTGTATAAAGTAATTGATGAAACTTACCTGCCAAATGCTTTTACCGAGCCAAGCCTGATAGAACGCCTGATTGATTTTGAAAAAGAGGTGGGCGTAATAGTTGCCCGCAACGAAAACGGCGAAGTAAAAACTTTCCCGATGGTTGAAATGGAATTTAATCCGCAGGCAAACCTGGTTGAATTTTTGATCTCACCCTCCACCCTCCCCTTTGAAGTACACCAGGAAGCAGCCCAAATAGCCACAAAAATTGCGCAGGACCTAAAAATTGTAGGCCTGCTGGCAGTTGAAATGTTCCTTGATAAAAACGGTAAAATTTTGGTTAATGAGCTTGCGCCCCGTCCGCATAACAGCGGGCACCAAACCATTGAGGGCAATATGGTATCACAGTTTGAGCAGCATCTGCGTGCTATATTTAACCAGCCGCTGGGCGATACTTCCTGTTTGAATAATGCCATCATGGTAAACGTTTTAGGCGAAGCCGGGTTTGAAGGCCCTGCTATTTACCAGGGTATTGAAAAAGTGCTGAAAGTTGCCGGGGTTTATATACATTTATATGGTAAGGCGCTAACCAAACCTTTCCGCAAAATGGGCCATGTAACCATTGTGGATACTGACCGGGAGAAAGCCATTGAAAAAGCCAGGTTTGTGCAGGAGACATTGAAAGTGGTGAGTTAGGTTGTTAATTGTTCATAGTTCATTGCCGAAGCCGAAGTATTCCGTTTGGGTAGGCGCTGGCTCATAAACGAATGGTTTGTTAATGCGGACTTTATTGTTGGTAACGCTTCCAAAAAAATCCAATCTTTCGAAGGCTGGAACGTGAATAATAAAAAGCAACTCTAAAATAAAAAGTAACCCTAAAATGGAAAAGGCAACCCTTATCACAGTATTTATTTTATTCAATTCATTAATTGCTTATTGCCAGCGTCCTTATAGTCAAGATCTGCAATCGGAAGCCCGGATAACTTTTCCTGACACACCTAAAGTTGAATTCTCCGACGGAGCTTCTTATTACATCTATCGGAGCAACAATAATGACTTATACTTCGCGCAAGTCACCAACTTAAATAAAATCAACCCTGATTCCTTAAATACAAATGTGCCTGATGATATTTATGCTCAATTTATTGGCAGTGTTATTAATCCATTGAAAGGCAAAGTATTCTATACTGAAAAAATCAAAGCAGGAAACCTCGGTGGGGTCGCATTTGACTATAAATGTAAATTAAACGGCAATACTTATTTCGGTTACGAGGAAGTTTTCCACCTTAACAACGATCTTGTAAGTTATTCATTACTTTCTCCCGATTCAGTATCAAAAGAAGATGAAAAAATAGAATCTTTTTTCAATACATTCAGATTAACACCTAAAAGAGCCGCTGAATTAAATAAAAAGAGCGGTATTTTAGCAGGAATTTTTATAATTGGTGCGATATTTTTTTGGGGAGCAGTGGCTGTATATTTTATTAAAAGATCCAGAAAAAAGAAATCGTTTGAATGGCCCGACGGGAAATAGTTAAGTTGAATATTGGTATAAATCAGTCCGGTAATTGTCGGGATTGCCCAAAAATGGCGGAATGTTATTAATTAGAGTTTGTTTTGCAGTTAAATAACCAATGATCAAATCAAAATACTTCTGGACCGGCGCTATATTACTGGCTTGTATTCCGCTATTGGTGATGGATATCCCTAAACACTACGTTGATTGGACCCATGATGTCCACGATGAGATGATCTCAGTCACCCATAATATCTACCATTATACTGCTCTTCAGAAGACCCTTATACTTGATAACATCCTCGAAAGTAATAAAACGCTGATGGCCCTGATGTACCTTAAAGGTTTTACGGCCTTCCTGTTGCTGTGTGCGTCAATCTATTTCTTTCGCCGCTATGCAAAAAGCAGGGAATCGTTGACGGGAAGGTCCATCTTAATTTGTGTCGTGCTTATTACCATCTGTACAAGCTTAAAATTATTTTCGTGGACGACATTTGCTGGCAATGAAAAAATTAGCCTATTAGCCCTTTCACCAGCGGACACGTCACTCGACAACATTTATAACAATAACTTTAAGGGGAAGGTGGTTTATGTTGATTTTTGGGGAACAACCTGCGGGTCCTGCCTCGAAGAATTTCAAAACTTTACCAAACCTTTAAAGGAAAAATACCAGCATCGTAAGGACATCGCCTACCTGTATGTTTGCGGCGGCACTAAATTGATATGGAAACAACAAGTTCAAAAATTTGACCTGGAGGGTTCACATATTTTTCTGGGGGCAAATGCGTACCGGGACCTTTTCACCCGGTCGGTAAAGGGCAGCAAAGATTCGGTTGTGGCCATGCCCAGGTACCTGATTATGGATAAACACGGAAAAATTGTTGATACAGAAGCCCCGCCGCCCAGCGAAATAGACGCAATAAGCGCACAACTTGATAAATATTTAGCAGTTAATTAAAATTTTAGGCACTTTTGGGCTTTTATACCATTAATTAAAATTGCGCCCAACCATGACCCATCAACCATCAACAATAAATGCACCAAAAGTAGGTATCATCATGGGCAGCAAGTCTGACCTGAACGTAATGCAGGATGCGGCCGATGTTTTAAAAGAACTTGGCGTTCCTTACGAAATAACGGTAGTATCGGCCCACCGTACCCCCGACCGTATGTTCGGCTATGCCCGCGAAGCCGCAGGACGCGGACTAAAAGTGATTATAGCCGGCGCAGGCGGCGCGGCACATTTGCCGGGCATGGTAGCCTCCCTTACCCATTTGCCGGTAATCGGCGTCCCCGTAAAATCAAGCAACTCCATTGACGGCTGGGATTCTATCCTTTCCATCTTACAAATGCCAAACGGTATCCCTGTGGCTACTGTAGCATTAAATGCAGCAAAAAACGCCGGTATCCTCGCCGCGCAGATATTATCAACCGCTGACGATCAGATTGTTAAAAATTTAATCGCCTTTAAAGAGGCCTTAAAGAAAAAGGTAGAAGAATCGGCTGCTGAAATGGGTGGGAATTAGAGATTAGAGGCTGGAGATTACTTTAAGAAGAATCCCGTTCTAACTAATCTCTAATCCCTGACCTCTAATCTCCAACACTAATTCAACTCCGGGTTCTCGGGGAAATTGGCAATATGCGCATAGCGCTGACCAAGACCGATCACTACTTCGCGCCAGAGGTTTTCTTCGTGTTTGGTGAAAATTATTTCCTTGCTTAATTTATCAGCCACGATCCAGCTATCCTGTCTTATTTCGCCGTCTAATTGTTTACCCGTCCAGCCGGAATATCCCATAAAAAACCTGATCTCATCGCTGGTTAACTGATAACTGGTGATCAGTTTCTTAACCGTTTCAAAATCGCCGCTCCAAAAAATCCCTTCTGCTATTTCAATGCCACCCTCAATTTTTTCGGGACAGCAATGGATAAAATGAAGTGTGTCGTTTGCAACCGGCCCACCGATAAATACCGGCATTTCGGAATAAGATACTTCAGGCAAAATATCACCCAGGAAAAACTCGCCGGGCTGGTTTAAAATAAAGCCCATTGCGCCGGCTTCTGAATATTCTGTCAATAAAATAACCGACCTTTTAAAATTAGGGTCCAGCATAAATGGTTCCGAAATAAGTAAGCGCCCTGCGGCTGCATCGATAGTACTGAGCATATATGGATAAAAATTTGTTGAATATAATAAGTTTTGCCAAAATATATTACCTTTTCGGGATTTGAAGCTTATAAAATAGAAACAAGAGCCAAGAACCAAAAGGCAAGAACTAAGTGCCCGAAGTTAAGAAGATAGCTTGACAAGCATATAATTCAGCCCACCAGAAGATATTTTAAATCAAGTTTCAGCACATCACTGTTTACCTGCCTGCCGGCAGGCAGGTAAACAGCATTCTGCTTTTTTTCTTGGTTCTTGGCTCTTGATTCTCTTCCTCACGCTCTTCTTTAGTTTAATTAATTTGTAAATTTGCAGCAATGAGCCACGAAAAAATAGAAAACCTGCGGGAAGATTACACAGCAGCTTCACTTTTAGAAAACAATACAAAGGCCGACCCCATAAAACAATTTGAGGTATGGTTTAACGAAGCACAGGACGCAATGGTGCCGGAACCTAACGCCATGACCCTTTCAACTGCAACCCACGACGGCAGGCCGTCGGCAAGGATTATGTTATTGAAGGGGTTTTATAGCGAAGGCTTTATTTTTTACACCAATTATTTAAGCCGCAAAGGAAAAGAACTGACCAAAAACCCCAATGCCGCTTTAACTTTTTTTTGGCCCGGACTTGAAAGACAGGTGCGCATTGAAGGCACGATTGAAAAAATAAGTAAAGAGGAATCCGAAAAATATTTCCATTCGCGCCCGAAAAGCAGCCAGATAGGCGCTTTGGTTTCGCAGCAAAGTCAGGAAATTGCCGACCGCAGCGTGCTGGAAAACAAATTGACTGAACTGGAAGCAGAATATGCTGAAAAAGATGTGCCGAAACCATCTTATTGGGGAGGTTATATCTTAAAACCGAGGATGATTGAATTTTGGCAAGGTCGTACCAGCCGTTTGCATGATCGTATCCTATATAAAAAGACCGATAACAAAACCTGGAAAAAAGTACGCTTAGCGCCATGATTTTTGAGGATATTAAATTATTGCTTATTGAAAAATTTGGTCCGGGAGTAATTGCCGGTGAAGAAACCGGCGGCTTGCAACCGGCCTTGCTAATTGAACCCGGTCAGATTGCAAACGTATGCCTGGAGCTGCGGAATAATCCAAAAACATATTTTGATTTCCTCTCCAGCCTCACGGGTGTTGACTATGGCCCCGAGGTGATGCGCTTTGGCGTAGTATATCACCTGGCATCCATCCCCTATAAAACGCAACTGACTTTAAAAGTGAGTGCGGAAAATGACCGCGACCTCAATAACCTGCCATCGTTCCCAAGTGTAAGCTCCGTTTATCGCACTGCCGACTGGCACGAACGTGAAGCTTATGACCTTATCGGGATATTTTTTGAAGGTCACCCGGATTTGCGTCGTATTTTGCTACCTGATGACTGGGAAGGTTTCCCTTTACGTAAAGATTATAAAACCGCTGAGTTTTACAAGGGCATAAAAATTGATTAAATAAAACACCCTGGGGTGGCTATTCAGCTCATTGGACAAACCAGGTTTTTGAATTATTTTTACGCTGCTGTAGCGTTTTACAGGTATTTTCCGTATTTACAATAAACTTATGATGAAGGCATTAATTATTTTCTTTTGTTTTAGCTTGATTTTTATAGGCTGCAAAAAAAGCAATCAAAGTCCTTATCAAGGTGCAGGTGTAATAACAGGGTACGATGCACGTATGTGCCCTTCGCCCATCTGCGGGGGCCTCTTAATAACTATAAAAAACGATACCGCTAAAAACCCGCCGCCATTTTATCATATAAATTCAACGCTGACCCAATTAGGCATCAGCGAAAACACAAAGTTTCCGATCAATGTTAGCCTGAACTATAAGCCGGATACCGGGCTTTTTGCTAAATATAACTATATCATAGTTTCACAAATTATGGTGATTAAATAAATCAGCGTCTTTTTTCCTGCCCGTTTTTTACTTTCCTTCAGTCCGCTGCGCCATTCCTAACCTTTTTAGTTTCAATTCCGTATTAAGCTGAACATTAAACTTGGAGTCAATTAACTGACAATTTAAATTATGGATATTATAAGAAGAGATAATATTTCTTACGAAGAATTCGTCGAAGAACATTACAAACCGGGTATCCCCTTAGTTTTTAAAAGCGCTTCAAAAGTTTGGAAAGCAAACGGCCTGTTTACGCCGGATTGGTTCAGAGAAAATTACCCTGACCGCGAAACCGATGTAAGAGGAACATCCTATAAAATGAAAGATGTAATGGACCTGGTAGAAAACAGCACCGCTGAAAACCCGGCGCCCTACCCCATTATTTTCGACATAAAAAAAGTATTACCCGAATTAATGCCCTTAATTGAGCCCCTTGATCTTAATTACGCCTCGCCAAACTGGCTGAACAACAAAATGTTCAATATTGGCAAGTGGGGCGCCGTTACCGAATTATTTATAGGCGGTCCGGGTGGTAAATTCCCCTATCTTCACCTTGATTATTACCATTTGAATGCCTGGGTAACCCAATTATACGGCGAAAAACGGTTTACGGTTTTCCCCCGCGGGCAGGAAGACCTTCTTTATCCGCGCCCTGATGATCCATGGCGCTCTGAATTAAATATTTTTGAACCCGATTACGAGAAATTTCCTAAATATAAAGATGCCACGCCAATACATTTTGTGGTTGGTCCCGGCGAAACGCTGTTTATTCCATTCGGCACCTGGCATTCAGCCTACTCGCTAACCCCTACAATTTCGGTAGCTTTTGATACGCTGAACAGCAAAAACCACAAAGAATTTATGAAGGATGTATGGACTTTTAAAAGTCGCCAAAGTAAATTAAAGGCAGCTGCTATGTACAGTTATGCCTGGGTAGCTACCCAGGGTAGTAAAATAGGCGAGCGTTTGAGTGGGAAAGCAGCATTTTAAATTCCAGCTTCTGAAAAATACTGCTTGGCGGGAGAATTCAGAGGATATTATAATTTGCCTGATTAATTAACATATACAATAAATAAAAATAAGCTTGCAGTTTGGTTACCGCAGGCTTTTTTTACTTTAAACCCTCTGCGATCTTTGCGCCTTCTTTTGCGCTCTCCGTGTTAAAAAAACATAAATATGCAGGAAGGGCACTGCAAACCGGATAATATTTGAATTCCTGCCAAATTGATTGTTAATTTCAATAAATTTGAAAATTAAATAAATCAGGCATATAACATCCGACATCTGAAATAATTTTGAACAGCGCAAACCCGAAATACGATACCGCTTTAAATAATTACAACCAAAAGATAGCCGCAGCGGCTACCGAAGATATGGTGCTGAACATGGGTCCGCAGCATCCTTCAACGCACGGGGTTTTGCGGCTGGAACTGATCACCGACGGTGAGATAGTTAAAGAAGTGATCCCGCACTTAGGCTACCTGCACCGCTGTTTTGAAAAACATGCCGAATCATTAACCTACCAGCAAACCATTCCTTTTACCGACAGGATGGACTACCTGGCTTCGATGAATAACAGCCATGCTTTTGTCATGGGCGTGGAGCGGATGCTGGGCATCGATAAAGACATCCCGAAAAGGGTTGAATATATCCGCGTACTGGTTTGCGAACTGAACCGGATCGGCTCCCATCTTATCGCCATCGGTACTTATGGCATCGATATAGGCGCTTTCACCCCTTTTTTATGGTGCTTCCGCGACAGGGAGCATATTATGGGTATGCTGGAGTGGGCCTCGGGATCAAGGATGCTGTATAATTACATCTGGGTTGGCGGTTTGTTTTATGACCTGCCGGTTGGTTTTGAAGAACGCTGCCGGGAATTTGTTGATTACTTTAAGCCAAAAATGGTTGAGCTGAACCAGCTTTTAACCGGTAACGAAATATTTATAGACCGCACCGCCAATATTGGCGTATTGCCGCTTGATGTGGCTATTAATTATGGTTGTTCGGGCCCTATGCTCCGCGGATCGGGCTTAAAATGGGACCTGCGCCGGATTGATAACTACTCCGCTTACCCCGAACTGGAATTTGATGTCCCTGTCGGCAAAGGCGAAATGGGTACGGTGGGCGATTGCTGGGACCGCTACAAGGTGCGGGTGGACGAAATTGAACAATCCCTCCGGATAATTGAACAATGCCTTAACCGCCTTCAAAAAGAGCTGAAACGCACGCCTGATTTTGATCCCCGTGCAAAACTGCCCCGTAAAACCATCCCCAAAGCACAGGATTATTATCTACGCTGCGAAGGCGCCCGTGGCGAACTGGGCTTTTATTTTATGGCTGATGGAAAATCAGAGATCCCCACAAGGGTAAAGGCCCGCGCACCAAGCTTTAGCAATTTATCGGTACTGCCCGAAATTGCCAAAGGCGTAATGATTGCCGACCTGGTAGCCATTATCGGCTCTATTGATATAGTGCTGGGGGAAGTTGACAGATAAGCCCTAAACAAAAAACGCCCCGGAAAACCGGGGCGCCAGGATATATATGTGTTTTTGGGGAAACCTTATTGATTATAAACCTTAACCATAAAAACGTAGTTCTGCAATTTTTTGATCTGCTGAACACGGTTCAAACTTGCCAAAGCGTTTTTGTAGTTGATAGTTAACGGCTTTTTCAGGGAATCGGCTGGTATATCCTGAATAGCTTTTAATAAATAGCTTGATTTAACCGCGAACCCTGCACCTTCCATCCGGGTTTGTTTGGCATCTATAACACCTATTAAATCACCCCTGTTATCAAGCAAAGGTCCGCCGCTGTTACCAGGATTAAGTAAAATTGATACCTGGTAAGCAGTTGTATCATTCTGGTAACCGGCATTGGCGGTTAAAAATCCAGGGCCTAAAACCATTTTATCGCTTGGATAGCCAATGGTAAAAACATTTTCGCCCATATCGCTTTCTGTTTTCTTAAAGCTATAAGGTATTGCCGCTAAACTTTTAAAGGACGGGTCGGTTATAAGCAATACAGCAATATCAGTTTGTGGTTCAGAGTAAACAACTTTAGCTTTGTATGATTTTCCGTCGATGCTTTGCACATATACCGAGTCAGCATCTTTAATTACGTGGTTATCAGTAACTATATACCCGTTTGACGATATCGCAAAACCGGTTCCCCTGAAATTACCGGGATTATTGATCTTAGGCTGCGGGTTAAGGTTTGTACCCCTGCCTGATCTTAATTTCTGTTGAATCTGATCGACTTCGCCCTTCAACCTTACATAATTTGCTTCCCTGTTGTTTAAATACCCTGTAAAAAACAAAGTACACAAGGCCGCGAAAATAGCTATCGAAGCTGCTACAGAAATTTTTGAATGATGGTTGCGCCATAGCTGAACTATCCATGACGGATGGATCATCACTTCTTCTTCCAAAGCATGAACATCAATTTCACTATGTATCGCGTTTAAGCGTTTTTCCAGTTCCAAACGTTCGCCATACTGCTTTATCAGCCCGGTAAAGTGCTTGTGCTCTGCTACCTTGCTGTTGATCTCTGCGTTCTCGTTCCGCAGTATCTCGAAACGGGCACGTTCCTCTTTGGTCATTTCGCCATTAAGGTATTTGTCAATTACTTCTAACAGTTGATTATCACTCATCGTTCCGTCCTCCTTATTTTTGCTGAAAAAATAATTTCTTCAGCCTTTGCAGGCATTTATATTTCTGGGTTTTGGCATTATCCGCATTGGTATAACCAAAACTTTCGCAGATCTCCTGCATCGACCTGTTATTTATATAAAAATCTTCAATAATCGTTTTACAGGGTTCGCCTAATAGCTTCAGAGCATCGCCCATTTTATTAAACTGTATATCCCTTTCGTTATTCTTTTCGGTTTCATCATCAACAGATAAATACTCCTCAAAATCCTTTATATCCCCACCGTACCTGTGAATCTGGCTTAACCGTTTCAGCCATAGCCTCCGGCAAACCGAATAAATATAAGTTTTGAGCTTACTGCTTAACTCAAAATCACCTGTTTTTACTTTGTTATAAAGGATGATGATAGCTTCCTGGTAAATATCTTTAGCATCATCCCCGTCGCCATTATTATTAATGACTAACTGCAGCACCATCGGAAAATAAGCAACATACAAGCGCTTTAATACACTTTCCGAATTATTCAGGATACCGAGTATTACCTCGCTATCGGTTGGGATTCCACTATTTGACTCTTTACTCACCACTTAATACAATTAATGCGAAAATGTAACCCATTATCGCTAAAAAAAAACAAAAACTGAAATATATTTTAAGTCCGGAAGTCCGAAAGTCGTTAAACCTGCCTGCCTGCCGGCAGGGCCCGAAAGACCGGAAGAATTGTGCCGCAATTATACCACATTTTTTATTTTAAAAAACAATCTTATTTCCCCGGATCTTACCGGCTTCCGGGCACCCGAACCTGATTGGGTTACCTTTTAAAAATTAAAGTATTAATCCCAAAAAACACACAATTAAAATTTAAAACCATGAAAAACACATTCAAACTCGGATTCCTTGCTTTGGTATTAGCAATTTCAGTTGCATCATGTGATGGCAACAAGCCAAAAAACAGCTCGCCTGACTCTCCGGCTGCAAAGGTTGACACAACAGCAAAAAAAGACACTGCAAAAGCTGACACCACTAAAGCAAAAGCCGACACCGCTAAGAAAAAATAATGCCGAATTATTTTTCTGTTAATTTTTAGTTTTTTACTGCCATCAGGTAACCTTTAATTTTTTTCTTAAAAA
>JBIOHE010000131.1:0-10957 GCA_044448725.1 Sphingobacteriales bacterium
ATTATGAGTCAAACATCAATCGTAGCAGCAGAAGAAGACACTACTGAAATTGCTGACATAATTTTGGAACAGACTTACACCCAACCGGTAAGCATTGAAATAAGCAATGTTACCGTTAGCTTTAAAACCCCTAAAGGGATTTATACGGCTGTAAGGGACATTAACCTTACGGTAAAGAAAGGTGAAATAGTTTCGCTTATTGGTCATTCGGGTTGCGGTAAATCAACCCTGATGGGTACCATCAGCGGAATGGTTAAGCCTACCGGCGGCGAAGTTTTTGCAAACGGCAAAAAGGTAACATCGCCCGGGCCGGACAGAGGTATTGTGTTTCAAAACTACTCGTTATTGCCCTGGCTTACAGTTTATGAAAATATTTATGTGGCGGTGGATTCCGCATTAAAAGAGATGCCGGCAGCCGAAAAGGTTGAATTGGCTGAAAGTAATTTAAGGATGGTTAATCTTTGGGAACACAAGGATAAATTACCCGGTCAGCTTTCTGGCGGGATGAAGCAACGTGTAGCCATTGCCCGGGCTTTCTCCATTAACCCCAAAATATTATTACTCGACGAACCTTTTGGCGCATTGGATGCGCTAACCAAAAGTGCCATGCATATTGAGCTGCTGAAACTGTGGAACCTTGATAACCGCGAAAAGACAATTGTAATGGTAACCCATGATATTGAAGAAGCCATATTTTTATCAGATAAAGTGGTTGTTATGAATAATGGTCCGGCGGCTACAATAAAAGAGATTGTTGAAGTGCCTTTAAAAAGGCCGCGTAATAAAAAAGATATCGTGCATGATCCGAGGTATATGGAAATTCATGACAAGTTATTGAATTTATTGATAGATAAGTTTTCAATTGACGATGAACATTAATTATATAACATTAAAACTGATAGTATGAAGACAAAAACAAATCAATTAGACAAGCTGAAAATTTTCAGTTTAAAAGGCGTGCAAATGCGCACGTTTCATATTACCTGGCTCATGTTTTTTGTGTGCTTTTTCGGCTGGTTTGGCCTGGCGCCCTTAATGCCGACCATAAGGGCCGAACTGCATTTAACAAAAGGACAAGTGGGCAATATTATTATCGCCTCTGTAACTGCCACCATTATTGCACGCCTGATTATAGGCAAACTTTGCGATACCTGGGGGCCGCGTAAAACAGCCATCAGGTTATTGCTGATAGGCTCATTACCCGTATTTTTTGTGGGCCTTGCACATAGCTACATGACCTTTCTTTTATTCAGGCTGGCTATAGGCGTAATCGGTGCGTCGTTTGTGATCACTCAGTTCCATACCTCTATGATGTTTGCCCCTAAAATAAAAGGTACGGCAAATGCAATTACAGGCGGATGGGGAAACCTGGGCGGTGGCGTAACCAATATGGTAATGCCGCTGATTTTTGCCGCTATTGTAGGTTTTGGTTATACCAAAGGCGAAGCATGGCGTTATGCCATGATCGTTCCGGGTGTGATGATGCTGGTTATTGCTTTCCTGTATTATAAATATACGAAGGATACCCCTAACGGTAACTATGATGAAATCGGGCACAAGCAAAACCGGTCGAAAACAGACTGGTCGATTTTAACAGACTGGCGTGTATGGGCCTTAACCATGGCTTATGCTGTTTGTTTTGGCATGGAGATCACTTTTGACAATGTTGCCTCGCTGCATTTTGTGGATTCCTTTCATTTAACCCAAAGCGCGGCAGGTTTCTGGGCCGGTGTTTTCGGTTTCATGAATTTATTTGCAAGGGCCCTGGGCGGCATAGTATCCGACAAGGTTGGCGGCAAATTCGGTATGCGCGGAAAAGGACTGTTACTGGCAGGTGTTTTATTGCTTGAAGGCTGCGGACTGATCCTGTTTGCACAGGCAGGCAGTTTAACTATGGCTATTATTTCCATGTTATCTTTTGCCCTGTTCCTGAAAATGTCAAACGGCGCTACTTATGGTATCGTGCCTTTTGTAAATACCAAAAATGTAGGCATGGTAAGCGGTATTGTTGGTGCGGGCGGCAACCTTGGCGGGATGCTGTTTGGCTTCCTGTTTAAATCAACAACCATCACTTACGTGCAGGCTTTTACTTATATCGGGTATGCTGTAATTGCAGTAGCCTTAATTGTATTGATAACCAGGTTTGCAAAAACAGCGGAACAAACCGAAAGCGTTGAAAGTGAACCAATATTAGCCGGTGGTGTGGCATGATAAAAAAATATAAATAAATGCCGGTAAAAAAGCAGCAAATAAATACATCAACTTCAACCTGTTGTTATTGCGGGGTAGGCTGTGGCGTGCTTATTCACAAGGATAAAGGCGGCAACGTATTGGTTGAAGGCAATGCAGCCCATCCCGTAAATAAAGGGATGCTCTGCAGTAAAGGCCTCAACCTGCACTATACTGTAAATGATAAGAGCGATAGGCTCCTTTATCCGCAAATGCGGTATAACAAAAGTATGCCTATGCAGCGGGTTGGCTGGGATGAGGCGCTTGACCGCACTGCTGCTGTTTTTAAAACTTTCATCAATAAGTACGGACCTGACTCGGTGGCATTTTATGCCTCGGGTCAGTGCCTTACTGAGGAGTATTATGTGATCAATAAACTGATGAAAGGGTTTATTGGCAGTAATAATATCGACACCAACTCCCGCCTGTGTATGAGCAGCGCCGTTGCTGCCTATAAAATGGCATTAGGTGAAGATAGCGTACCGCTTTGTTACGATGATA
The DNA here is from genome assembly GCA_044448725.1 of Sphingobacteriales bacterium. Taxonomy (GTDB): domain Bacteria; phylum Bacteroidota; class Bacteroidia; order Sphingobacteriales; family Sphingobacteriaceae; genus Mucilaginibacter. Next base: position 2,731 of record JBIOHE010000131.1, read on the forward strand.
TTGAACTGGCCGATTGCTTTTATGTAACCGGCGCAAACCCTGCATGGTGCCATCCTATTTTATGGCGAAGGGTTGAGGCGCATAAGGCTGCAAACCCCAATATCAAAATAATTGTTGTTGACCCAAGAGTTACTGATAGTTGCAGTATCGCCGACCTGCACCTGCAGATAAACCCGGGAACTGATATTACCCTGAACCATGCAATTGGCAGGGCCTTAATAGAGAATGGCGATATCGACCTTGATTTTGTTACCCATTATGCAGAGGGATTTGAGCAGTACAGTGCAATGGTGTTTAAAAAAACCATCGCCGAATCGGCGCTGCAATGTGGTGTTAGCGAAGCTGATATTCGCCTTGCTGCAAAATATATTGCCGGAGCAAAAGGCTTTATTTCAATGTGGACGATGGGGCTTAACCAAAGTTCGACAGGTGTAAATAAAAACCTTAGCCTCATTAACCTTAATCTCATCACCGGGAACATTGGTAAACCAGGTGCGGGCCCGTTATCATTAACCGGGCAACCGAATGCTATGGGTGGCCGCGAAGTTGGCGGTCTGGCCAATTTGCTGCCTGCCCACAGGGAGCTGAGTAATCCCCTGCACCGTGAGGAGGTACAAAAATTTTGGGGCGGAGCGCCCATCAATCCCAAACCGGGATTAACTGCAACAGAAATGTTTGAGGCATTGGACAACGGCACGTTAAAAGCAATTTGGATCATCTGCACCAATCCGCTAACCAGTTTGCCTAATGTACGCCTGGCTGAATCCGCATTAAAGAAGGCCAAATTTGTGGTGGTGCAGGAGATCAGCGACAAGTCTGAAAGTTTGCAATATGCTGATGTGATATTACCGGCTGCCGCATGGGCCGAAAAAGAAGGGACCATGACCAACTCGGAGCGGCGCATCAGCTATCTGAATAAAATAATTGAGCCGCCCGGTGAAGCTTTGCCTGACGCTGAGATCATTTGCCGTTTTGCGGGCAAAATGGGTTATAAAGGATTCGACTTTGAAAATCCCGCTGCAATCTACGCCGAACATGTCCGTTTAACTGCAAAAACCAATATTGATGTCAGCGGATTAAGTTATGAGATCCTGAAAGAACAAGGCTCTGTGCAATGGCCCTATAAAAAGAAAGGCCAGGGAGCGGGCACCATTAGGTTATTTACTGATAAACGCTTTTATACCCCTTCAAAAAAAGCAATTATTCATCCCGTACCCGATGCCAATACAAGCGAAAAACCGGATGACACTTTTCCCTTTATCTTAACTACCGGCCGTATCCGCGATCAGTGGCATACCATGAGCAAAACAGGGAAGGTTAACAAACTTAACCAGCATTACCCGCAATCGTTTATGGAGATCCACCCGGATGATGCTTCCGCGCTGGGGATTAATGAAGGGGATATTACCGTGATTACTTCCCGCCGGGGCGAAGTGCAGGTGAAAGCCAAAATATCAAAGCAAATAAAACCGGGGGTTGTTTTTTTGCCAATGCACTGGGGTAAAATACTGGGCAATGATCTTAACCGGGTTAATAACCTGACTTCAAACCAGGTCGATCCCATTTCAAAGGAACCCGATTTTAAATATTGCGCGGTAAATGTGGTAAAATATAAAAAGCCATTTCAGCGTATTGTGGTTATCGGCGCAGGCGCCGGTGCTTACGGCTTTGTGAAATCGTACCGGGAGATTAACCGGGATGATGAAATAACCATCTTCAGTAAAGAAAACTTCCCGTTTTATAACCGCGTAATGCTGCCCGACTACATCAGCGGTGAGCAAAAATGGGAGCAGTTGGTTAAAATGACCGATGAGGAAGAACCGGGTTATAAAATCCGTTTACTCCGGGGTGTCAGCGTTGAAAAAATAGACAGGGTAAATAAACAGGTAACAGATTCAAGAGGTGTTAAAACCAATTATGATGTTTTGCTGATAGCTACAGGGAGCAGGGCCGCAGTTCCAAAAAATGTGCCCGCTCTGGCAGGCATATTCACTATGCGCAGTCGTGTTGATGCTGATAACTTTAAGAAACACGTACCCGGCACAGGGCATGTGGTAATTGTTGGCGGCGGATTGCTTGGCCTGGAGATGGCCGCTTCATTGAGGGAAATCGGCGTTAAGATCACCATCATACAGCGGACATCCTCTTTTTTGAACCGGCAACTTGATGCGCTGGGTAGCCAATTATTGCACGAAGAAATGGCGGACCAGGGCTGCGATATCTATTACGATGATGAAGTACAATTATATTACGGCAGATCAAAATTAACCGGGATCGGGTTAAAAAGCGGTCGCAAAATTAATTGCGATGCTATGATCCTCGCTATCGGCACCAGCCCGAATATGGAAATTGCCAAAGATTGCGGACTGGATTGCCGACGAGGGGTAACCGTAAATGAACGCCTGCAAACCAGCGACCCCGATATTTATGCCATCGGCGAAATAGCCGAATTTAAAGGGACGCTTTATGGTATTACTGCCGCCGCAGAGCAACAGGCGCAGGTTGTAGCCGGTTATTTGAACGGGGATATTGCCAGTTATTACAAAGGCAGTTTGTTTATGAATATCATCAAAATTCATGGGTTCGACCTCTGTAGTATCGGGATACCGGAATGCCCGGATGATAAAGATTATGAAGAGGTAGTTTTTATAGACAAGGCGAAACGGTATTACAAAAAATGTATAGTACACCAGGACAGGCTTGTTGGCGCCATCCTGATAGGTGACAAAAGTGAGTTTTTAGAATTCAGGGACCTGATAGCCAACAAAACCGAATTAAGTGAAAAAAGGCTCCAGTTATTGCGGAGCGGCAGCAAAGCCGACCCTGTGCTGGGCAAACTAATTTGCAGTTGTAATAATGTTGGCAGTGAAAACATCCGGAAAAAAATAGGGGAAGGCTGTAAAACCCTGAACGAGTTATGCGCTACTACCGGGGCAGGTACAGGCTGCGGCTCGTGCAGGCCCGAGGTAAAGCGGCTGCTTGATGAAGCTTTGAAAAGTATGGAAACAGTAAATAATTAGGATATGGAGCATTTGATCAAAATAAATCTCCCGGGTGGTTTGGTATCGGCGGGAGATCTTTACGAAATATTGCTGATCGCTGAAAAAGCGGGCGCCGGTAGTATCCGTTTTGGCAACAGGCAACAGTTATATTTTGCAATAAGCGATGATCAACTGGAGGACTTTGAAACAGAGATGCTCAGAACCGAAATTTATTTTGAGATTGATAACGATGCGCAGCCCAATATCGTAAGTTCTTATGTAGCTGATACCATATTCAACCAGGAAAGCTGGCTTCGCGAAGGGGTGTATAAAGATATACTGGATAGCTTTGATTTTCAGCCCAGGTTAAAGATCAACATGGTTGATAGTCAGCAAACATTTGTGCCGTTTTTTAGCGGAAATTTTAATTTTATCACTTCTGATATTAGCAATTACTGGTATTTCTACATCCGTTTTCCTAAATCAGGCAAATATTTTTGTTTTCCGTCATTGGTTTATTCGGATGATATTCCATCATTAGCGAAAATGGCTGAGGAAATTATCTTCGGAAACAAAAAGCTTTTTTACGATCAGGAAAATACGGAGGACCAGCTGTTTATTAAAATGCTTTCAAAAAAAGCAACTGCCACTTTCCAGCCTATGCCATCGGCGCTTAAGCTGCCTGCTTTTCAGCTGCCTTATTACGAGGGCTTTAATAAATATAACAGCCGTTACTGGCTGGGGATTTACCGCCGGAATGAACTTTTTCCGATTGGATTTTTAAAGGACGCCTGCCAGCTTTGCCTTAAAACCCGCATTGGTCAGCTTTATACCACCCCCTGGAAATCCATCATCGTAAAGGGCATTGAACCTGCTGACCGATACGAATGGGGATTGCTCCTCAGCAAATACCAGCTAAATGTAAGGCATGCCGCAAATGAATTAAACTGGCAGGTGGAAGACGTTTGTGACGAAGGACTCGCATTAAAAAAACAGTTGGTGCGCGAATTCGAAGAAGCCGATCTGCGTACCTACCAGCTGTGTTTTGCCATTAAAACACAGCCCAAAACAGGCTTGCCGGGGTCGGTCATCATAAAAAAGAACAAAGATGGATTATACGATTTGTTACACACCAGGGATTTTAACCCCAATTCAAAAGACTACGAAGTTTACCGGGAAGCGGTGCAATCAGATCAGTTAACTGCTCACCTGATTTCCCTTTGTAAAAATTTTTACGACAGGCAAAGCAGTCATATCAATTTAGCGCCGGCTCATCAAAACAAAGATTCAGACCCGAAAAAAGTACCCGAACACGTATATCAATGCAATAATTGCTTAACCAGGTACGATAAGCACTATGGAGATTCGGTAAACCGAATAGATAAAAATATTGAATTTGCTGCCCTGACAGATTATTATTGCCCGGTTTGTGAAGCACCTAAAAGTGAATTTAGCCTGGTTGGGTTAAGGGAAAGTTTTTATCAGGCATAAAATAATCTTGAGTTTCATTTTGCCCCCTCCATATCAGTGCTGACAAAATAACGTCAGCCTTTTTTTTCATGCCAGCCCTTTACCTTTGTATTAAACTTCATCCCCGCCAAATCTTGTCCGTCCGGTTGCAAGTACCGTACCTCCCAAACGAACGGACACAACCATAAACATTGCCGCCACACCAGTACTGACAAAACAGTGTCAGCATCCAATTCATTACCATCCTTTATCTTTGTATTAAACATTATTCCCAAGGGTCTTTTAGCCCGCCAAATAGTGTCCGTTCGTTTGCTGGTACCATACCCCTGAAACGGACGGACAAAATCAACCGGATAACCTGCATATTCTTCTTGTTGCAAAGAAGAACATAACCCTTTAAGGAATGGGTTAAGGGGGAGTATTTTATAAATTTTCAATTTAAAAACACACCATATAAAATGAAGTTTAACCCACCTATCGGCGCCTTTATGCAATTTCAGCAGGCGGCACAACCTGTATCAATCCCTGATACCCAATTTGATCAGCCCGAAGAACTGTTCAACGTAAACACCGCAAACAACTGGCTGCAGCAAGCCAGCGAAAGGCCTGTACCAAAAATGCTGTTCGGCAAGTTTTGGTTCGAAGGCGAATTATGTATTTTATTTGCTGATAGCAACCTCGGCAAATCAATCCTTGCCGTACAAATCGGCAACAGCATTAATACCAGTGTGCCAATGCAGCCGTTTGTAGTTGAGTCGAAGCCGCAGCCGGTATTGTATTGCGATTTCGAGCTGACGGAAAAGCAATTCGAGAGCCGCTACTCTGATAATTATCAGGACCATCATTATTTCCGCGAAGACTTTTACCGGGCAGAAATGAACCCCGACAGCGAAATACCAAAAGGCTTTGCCAACTTTGATGAATACCTGATCGCATCGCTGGAACGTACCATTGTACAAACCGGTGTAAAAGTGATTATTGTTGACAACCTCACCTATCTGCGTAACGAAACCGAACAAGCCAAAAATGCTTTGAGCCTGATGAAACACCTGAAGGCTTTGAAAAACCGCTACGGCCTAAGCATGCTGGCCCTGGCGCACACCCCTAAACGCGACCTTAGTCAGCAGATAACAGGCAACGATTTGCAGGGCAGCAAAATGCTGATGAACTTTTGCGACAGTGCCTTTACCATAGGCCAAAGCAGCACAGATAACGAATTGCGTTACCTTAAGCAGATAAAACAGCGCAATACCGAGCAGGTATATGGCTACAACAACATTTGCCTTTGCAGGGTAAACAAACCCGTAAACTTTTTACAATTTGAATTTGTGGACTATGGTAACGAAATAGACCATTTGCGCAAAGCCAGCACCAAATTGAACGAAGGCCAGATAGAACAGGCTGTAAAGCTGAAACTGGAAGGCAAAAGCCTCCGCGAGATTGGCAAGGTGATGGGTATTTCCTTTCAAAAGGCAGACCGCCTTATCAAAGCCAGTAATGCCAAAGACTAAGCACGTCCGTCCGTTTGGGAGTACCCTGCCCTCCAAACGGACGGACACCTCTTGTTAAATAACCTTTGTCATTGCGGGTGAGCCTGCCTGCCGCTACACAGGGTACGAACGCGGCAATCGTGAACCTTGCATAACTGCCCTGCAAAGTTCGCGATTGCTTCGTGCCTCGCAATGACAAGTTTGTAAATGACCTCTTCCGCTAAGCATACGCCATAACATGACCGAACACCGTTACATACTGCAATCTTACGCTGGCATAAAAAGCCGCTTTCACTGCCCGGAATGCCGGCACCGCAACAAAACCTTTACCCGTTACATCGACAAGGAAACCGATAGCTATTTAGCCGACCACGTGGGCCGCTGCGACCGCGAAGACAGGTGCGGCTACCATTATACCCCGCGCCAGTACTTTGCCGAAAACCCTGGCGATGTGCGCGTACAGCCGGTAAAGGTTAGCCTGGCCATGCCGGCAAAAGATAATTTTGACCACCTGCCTGTTAGTTTGCTGAACGCCAGCATGATAGAAAAGGCTTATATCAACAATAATTTTATACATTTTCTGGCTGAAATATTCACCTGGGACAAAGTAATGCAAACCGCCGAATGCTATAAAGTAGGCACCTCCAGACACTGGCATGGTGCAACGGTTTTTTGGCAGTTAGATACAAAAGGCCTGGTACGAACCGGCAAAATAATGCTGTTTAACATAGACACCTGCAAACGGGTGAAAGAGCCGTTTAATCATGTTACATGGGCGCATAAAGTAGTGGGCAGTAAGCAGTTGGCAGCTTCCAGTGGGCAGTTGGCAGTAGCCAGTGGAGAAGAGTTGGCAGTAGGAGGCAGCGGTCAGTTGACAGTTGGCAGTCTTCAAACACAAACTGCAAACTGCTTACTGCCTACTGCAAACTTCCCACAAACTGCCCACTGCTTACTGCCTACTGCAAACTTCCCACAAACTGCCCACTGCTTACTGCCTACTGCAAACTTCCCACAAACTGCCCACTGCTTACTGCCTACTGCAAACTTTCACCTACAGCAATGCTTCTTTGGCGAACACCTGCTATCGGAAAATACCGAAGCCCTGGTTGGTATAACCGAAAGCGAAAAAACCGCCTTTATGGCCAGCATAATGATGCCCGATATTTTATGGCTGGCAGCAGGCAGTCTCAACGGTCTGGATGCGGATAAATGCCGGGTGCTGAAAAACCGGAAGGTATTGCTGTTCCCCGATGTTGGGGCATATACTAACTGGAAAGCATGTGCCCGCAGCCTGAACTATAAAGTACCAAGCGCCACCTTTAGCGTACACGATGAAATGGAACGCACAGCTACCGCTGAAGAACGCGCAACCGGAGCCGATATGGCGGATAGATGGATTGGGGAGTGGCTGGGGAAATGAAGGAAAAGGGAATGGCATATTAAAAAACCTTGTCATTGCGAGGTACGAAGCAATCTTAGTCGTGCATTCGTTTATGCAAAGTTCGCGATTGCTTCGTACCTCGCAATGACAAACACGGTCTAAAACAGACATGTCATGCGTAGGAACGAAGCAACCTCAACACGGGCTAATGAATTGCGAATCCCTACACCCAGACTTAAACAAGATTTTAAACGATAAACTACCAACCCCATGACCAACGAATTTACCACCTATTGCAACCGTTACTACAAGCTCACCAGGCTGCATGCAATGCGCGAAGAGCGCCTTAAAAACCTGCTGGATAATGCACCGCTTTATTGCGGGCAAAGCAGTATAAGCGATATAGACGCCATAATAAGCTATTACCGCAAAGTACAAGCCTATAAAGCGAAAACCGAAAAAACACTTGATAACTTGAAAAAGACCGAACGTACTATCCTGATGATTATGCGGCACTTTGAAATACCACCCGGCACCGTACTCTACGGCGAAATACCCGGCGAACTGGAATATGAGATCTGGGCAGATGAAAATGATGCGCTGTATATCAGCAAAACCAATGATCTTGCACCCAAGCAGCTTAACCCTAATATTATTACAATTAAGTTTTCAAATTGGATTGATGGTGAAGGGGAGGATTGAAAGGGAGCGTGTCCGGCCGTTTGAATAGGTTTAGGGTTGCAGGCGGACGGACAAATATATATCCTGATACTATCTTTTGTTACCCGTTTATACCCATTCCCTCATAGCCTCTATTGCTTACCTTTGCGCCAATGGATTATTTCAAAAAACTGGCGGACCCGCAATGGAAGCAGGGTTAACTAAAAACCTAATGAGTATTGAAG
>JBIOHE010000132.1:0-10882 GCA_044448725.1 Sphingobacteriales bacterium
CTTATATGCAGAATTACCTGGATGAATACTGCTACAAATTTAACCGAAGGCACATGGGCGATAAAATATTTGACAGATTGCTCATCGCCGCTGTGGAAGGACCCTGGTATCGGAATATTTATCAAAACGGATAGTCATTATAAATCTTATTCATTTGCCATTTTAATGATGTTTTTCACCCGTACAGCATCCGTTACTTCATAAACATATTCTCCATAGTTATCGCCGACTAATATATGGTCATTTTTAAAGATCATTTTACTTGGCATGCGCACTTTTGCCGATGAATGTATCTCGGTGGCGCCGGTAAACTGCACCAGGTCGCTAACATTGTGTTCGTTTACACCGCTACCGGGCATAATGATGATCCGTCCGGCTGCCTGTTTTATCAGATCGGCAATTGTTCTTGATCCTTCTAAAGCGGTACTTTTGCTGCCTGATGTCAAAACGCGCTCACAACCCATTGCAATAATGTCTTCCAATCCCTTATGCAGATCGGAACACATATCAAATGCCCTGTGAAAAGTAACCCCAACACCGGCTTGTTTTGCCATCTGTACCAGCCTGGCGCACCTTTCTTTATCAATGCTGCCATCCGCATTAAGCATGCCTGTTACAATGCCGTCGCAGCCGGCCTCAATGCAAAACTGCACATCGGCAGTCATAATATCAAACTCCAGGCCGGAATACAAAAAATCGCCGCCACGCGGCCTTATCAGCACGTATAGTTTTATTTGAAGGTGTTTTCGGGCCAATAATATTTGGCCATGCGAAGGCGTTGTGCCGCCTTCATATAAATTTTCGCACAATTCAACGCGAAAGGCCCCGCCTTCCTGTGCCGCCAATGCCGATGGGAGGGAGTTGGCGCAAACTTCGAGTATTACAGGAGGTTTCATTGTTAATAGTTCATCGTTAATAGTTCATGGGGTTCATAGTTCATAGTTGATGGTTCATGGCTGCTTCGGTGGAGGATTCAACGCTCCGGCTATGAACTATCAACTATGAACTCTACCCCATCAATAAAAGCTTTTTCCGGGAACCAGCAGGTCCTGTTTTTCAGTGTTGCATACGGCGAAAGAGAATCCCGGCTGGATGGCATAAGCGCCATACTCTCCTTTTTTATTGATGGCTAAAAAGCCAACCTGTATATTTTTAGCGGTTTCTGGTTTCTTTTTTATGATACGTTTTACAGCTTCTTTACAGGCGCGCTCCGGTGAATATCCCTGCCGCATCAACTCAACAACCAAAAAGCTGCCAACATTACGTATCACCTCTTCGCCAACGCCCGTGGAAGTTGCGCCGCCTACTTCGTTATCCACATATAAGCCTGCGCCTATAATAGGGCTGTCGCCAACCCGCCCATGCAGTTTAAATGCCATGCCGCTGGTGGTACAGGCACCCGATATATTCCCTTTGGCGTCAATGGCCAGCATACCAATGGTATCATGGTTGTACTGGTTGCCCGGTGCATGCTGTTTGTTTTCGATATTCATCACCGGTGCATATTTAGCGGTGACGAGCCATTCTTTCCATGCTTTTTCAGACTCGGGGGTAAGCAGGTCCTCTTTTTTAAACCCCTGTTCAACCGCAAACTGGGTCGCGCCGTCGCCAACCAGCATTACATGCGGGGTTTTTTCCATCACCAGGCGGGCAACAGATATGGGGTGCGCAATATTTTCAATAGCAGCTACCGATCCGCAATTGCCAAACTCATCCATAATGCAGGCATCCAGGGTAACATGGCCGTCTCTGTCAGGGTAGCCTGCCCGGCCAACGGAATGGTTGTTCATATCCGCTTCGGGGATTCTTACGCCAGCTTCAACGGCATCCAGTGCACGACCACCGCCTGACAACGTTTTCCATGCTTCCTGGTTGGCTGCTATACCAAAGTTCCAGGTCGAAATAACGATGGGGAAACCGGGTGGAGGATTTAAAATACCTGATTTTCCAAATGCAGATGATGATAATGCTGCCAGGGACGCACCCGCAGCCGATATTTTTATAAACTTACGGCGGTTATACATAAGTGCTAATATAAGGTTGAAATTGTTGTAAATTGTTGAAATTGTTGTAAAGGTTGTAAAATTATTCACTAACAACCCTTACAACCCTTACAACCTTTATAACCTTTACAACCCTTACAACCTCTACAACCTACTCAAATTCCCGCTGGCAATTATTACACCGCCAGTTCATTTGTGCCTGGAAAGGGTTTGCCAGGTTTATAATTGAATTTAAAACAGGCCAGTCGCCTTTTTCTTTGTCTTCGGCAATATTGCTCACATTGGTTGATGCGCAATAGGGGCACACCACGTAAGTGTTGGTCTCATTGTTAATCTCAAAGTGGTCGTTTTCGTGCAGGTCGCCTTCGGCGGCTAAAATTTCGCGGCAGCGTTCCAGATCATGCTCAAATATTTTAATTTTTATCCCGCCAACCGCCTGATTATAAAGTGGATTTGCCCCGATTGTGTTTTCATCGGCGATAAAGCAGGAGATACCATTCGCTTCGAGCCTGGTGCGCACGATATGCGCCAGCATGGGGTCGTAGTACGATTCAAATGTGATAATCTTATCTTCCATGTTCATTATAACAAATTAAAACATTTTCAACCAATATACCTCTTTTTTTAGTAATTTGGTTGATATGAATCGCATCGACAGGGTTTCGGCAATTTTAATTCAACTGCAATCGCGCAGGGTGGTAAAGGCCATTGATATTGCAGAACGCTTTAATATCAGCCTGCGTACCGTTTACCGGGATGTTAAAACACTGGAAGAAGCAGGTATCCCCATCATCGGTGAAGCAGGCGTGGGCTATTCCATAATGGACGGCTACCGCTTACCCCCGGTGATGTTTACCCGCGAAGAAGCTACCGCTTTTTTAACCGCCGAAAAATTTGTTGAAAAACTGACCGATACGTCAACCATGGAGCACCATAAATCGGCCATGTATAAGATCAGGGCGATATTGAAGACTTCTGAAAAAAATCTGCTTGAAGAAATTGACGGCAAGATAGAAGTGCTGAAAACCCAAAGCCAGTTAAGGGTTGATCATAAAGATCATATCCAGACTTTGCTGAACAGTATCGCCCAAAAGAAGGTTTTAACCATCGATTATTTTGCCAACCACAGCCAGGAACATACAAAAAGGGATATTGAACCCATAGGTATTTTTTATAAAGACAGTTACTGGCACCTGATTGCTTTTTGCAGGATGCGGAATGATTACCGCGATTTCCGCATCGACCGGATCAACCATCTGCTGGTGACTGATACGCTGTTTACTAATAAACATCCTACACTAAAAGCGTACATAGCACAAACAGCCAGGGAACAGGAACTGGATATGGTGGTAATCAGGGTGGACAAATCGATTTATGCCCACCTGGAATATCAAAAATATTACAGCGGTTTTGTCTCTGAAAAAAAAGTCGGCGACCAAATTGAAATGACTTTTCTCTCCATGTCGTTAGAGGGTTTTGCACGCTGGTTTATGATGTTTGGCGATAAGGCCGAGATTATAAGCCCGGAAAGCCTAAAAGAAAGAGTAAGTAACCTGGCAGCCATAATAGCTCAAAAAAATCTTCAGTTATCAAATTCCTACTGACATAGGGTTGTCATTCGCCTGCTTTTAATTTGTGGAAACAAGTTTCGGTTGATTGGGTTGATTAGGTGAGTGGTTAATTAAGTTTAAAGTATCCCAACTACTCACCTAATCAACTCAATCTAACTAACCAACCAATAAAATGAGCACATTAACATCAAAAACAACAATTACTTTTGAAGCGTCAATATCAAAAGTATGGGCGGGGCTGACTGACCCAGCCATTGTAAAGCAATACTTTTTTGGCACTAACTTAAAGTCAGACTGGAAAGTTGGCGGTGCCATTACATTCAGCGGGGAGTGGGAGGGAAAAACATATACCGACGGAGGAGTTATTCTTGAAATCGATCCGCCCAAATTATTAAAATATACTTACTGGAGCAGTATGTCGGGTACGGAAGATAAACCCGAAAATTATAATAATATCACTTATGAGTTAAGTGAAAATAATGGTATAACAACCTTAATTATCACGCAGGATGGCGTTAAAAACCAGGAAGCGCTTGAGCATTCACAGCAAAACTGGGTATATGTGTTCGATGAATTGAAAAAAATAATAGGCACGAATAGAAACGAATTTTCACAAATTATTTCGAATAAACACGAATTGAATGAAGATTGGTGAAAATTCGAAACAATTCGTGTAATTCGTGGCCAATGATTTATGATAAACAAAACTGAAATAATTGAACAACCGGCGTTTTATCTGGTCGGTTTAACCGTAAGGACAAGCAACCAAAACGGTCAGTCCCAAAAGGATATTGGCGGGTTATGGGCGCTGATTATGCAAAATAACCTGCTGCTGAAAATCGAAGATAAGGTATCTGATGATACCTATAGCCTTTATACTGATTATGAAACAGATTATACCGGCTTTTACACAACGGTTATTGGCTGCAAAGTAAGTTCCCTTGATAAAATCCCTGAAGGTTTTACCGGAATGACTATTGCCGCGGGTAAGTACGAAGTTTATGATCTGTCGGGTAAGTTTCCTGAAAATGTGCATGCTGCCTGGCAGGAAATATGGAACAGCAATATAAAAAGAGCTTATACCGCCGATTTCGACCAATACTGCGCTAACGCCAAAAGTTTTGAGGAAACGAAAGTGAAAATTTGGGTTGCTATAAAATGACCGTATCGACGCGATGAGATAATTGAATTTATCTCGTAAACCCCAGCCGCTCGCCCGGCTTATCATCAATTAATCTGCCATTGTCCCACACTATATTGCCGGAGACAAGCGTAGTTAATATTTTTGACCGGAAGGTTGTCCCTTCAAACGGACTCCATTTGCATTTGTAGAGGATATTACCGGCACTGACTTTCCAGGGAGCGTTTAAATCAACCAGCACCAGATCGGCCCGGTAGCCTTCGCGGATAAAGCCGCGTTTTTCAATCTGGAAACAGGTTGCCACATTATGGGCCATTTTTTCGGCGATCTGTTCCAGACTTATTTTTCCCTGATGGTGAAGTTCCAGCATGGCAGGCAGCGCATGTTGTACCAATGGTCCGCCTGATGACGCCTGCAGATAAGGCTGTGACTTTTCTTCTAAAGTATGCGGCGCGTGGTCGGTGGCTATCACGTCAATGCGGCCATCTAAAACGGCCTTTAATATACCGTCCCTGTCGTGTTCGGTTTTTACTGCCGGGTTCCATTTGATGAGGTTGCCTTTGGTTTCATAATCCTGATCGGTAAACCACAGGTGATGAATGCAGGCCTCGGCGGTAATCCGTTTATCTTTTAATGGCAGGGTATTGTCAAACAGGCGGGTTTCCTTCTCTGTTGATATATGCAGGATGTGCAATCGGGTATTGTGTTTTTTTGCAAGTTCAACAGCCATGGATGATGAAAGATAGCAAGCTTCTTCACTCCTGATTTTGGGGTGAAGGCTTACCGGAATATTTTCGCCAAACAATTGTTTATAATGTTCAAGGTTACGTTTTATCGTAGCCTCATCTTCACAATGTGTAGCCACCAGCATGGGCGATTGCGCGAATATGTTTTCAAGGGTGTTGGGGTTATCTACAAGCATATTCCCGGTTGATGAGCCCATAAAAACCTTTATGCCGCAAACGTTCGTAGTATCGGTGCGCAATACCTCGTCCAGATTATCGTTTGAGGCCCCCATGTAAAAAGAATAGTTCGCTAACGATGTTTGCGACGCGATCCGGTACTTGTCTTCCAGTAAAGCCTGGGTAAGTGTATTCGGAACGGTGTTAGGCATCTCCATAAACGAGGTTATGCCGCCGGCAACCGCCGCCCTTGATTCGGTGAAAATGTTCGCCTTATGCGTTAAACCCCGGTTCGCGGAAATGCACCTGGTCATCAATACAGCCAGGGAAAAGGTATAAGCCTCCGGCGTCTATAACCTTATCGGCATCAACATAGATCTGGTGATCTATCCGCTCTATAAAACCATCTTTCACAAAAACATCGGCAACAAATTGCTTGTTTTCATTTACTATCGTGGCGGATTTGATGAGGATCGAAGACATGCTGCAAATATAAGTTTATTGTCCGAAAGACCCGGAAATTATCCCCGCGGCAAAAAAATTGATTTGCCTGATAATCAGAATTTCAGATTAATCCATCAAAAAAACACCTGTAAATTGAACAACAAAATATGACGGTTTAACGTATAACCAGTATATTGATACTATTTTACATCAAAAGCTTTAATGAAAGCCAGTATTCGTCAAAAACTCTCTATATTTTCTTTAATAGTTCTGGCAGGTAATGGGGTATTGGGGTATGCCGTTTATCAAAGTAATCAAAAACTTCACGACTCCGAACTGCTGGTACAGCATACCGAACAGGTTATTTACCGGTCAGGCAACGTACTTTCAATTGCAAAAGATATAGATGCCGCATCCGGGGGATTTGTAATCACCAATGACAGTTCATTTCTTGAACCCTTATATCCTGCCAAAAAAATGGCATCCAGCAACATCGGGCAACTCCGGCAACTTACCCTGGATAATCCTGCGCATCAGGAGCGGATAGATTCGCTCGAACTGTACATGCACAAGCTGCTCGATTTTTCGTTCAAAATAATTGAAATAAGGGTCAGGCAAGGATTAGCTCCGGCCATGGCCCTTGTTTCAGCAAAACAAAGCAAGCTTTATACAGATCATATCCGCAATATTACTAACGCCATTCAGCAGGAGGAAAATGCTTTGCTTAAAATCCGGAAACAAACAGATGTGAGCAGTTCGAGGTCGCTCAAGTCGATTTCAAGAGTTGTGTTTGTTTCAATGGTAAGCTTCACCATCCTTTTGTTAATTTTAATTGGTCAGTACCTGCGGCAAAATGAAGAAAAAGAGAAACGTACGGCAGAGCTTGCTACCGCAAACGAAGAGCGTTCAAAAATGGTAAATGAACTCATGCTCAGGAACATAGATCTGGAACAGTTTGCCTACATTATTTCCCACAATCTCCGCACGCCGGTGGCTAATATTATCGGCGCCTCAAGTGCATTGGATGATCCGGATTTAAGTACCGATGATAAGGAAAGGCTCATAAAGGGGGTCAGCGTGTCTGTTATGCGGCTGGATGACGTTGTAAAAGACCTTAACCGTATTTTACAGGTAAAAGGTGATGTTAACGAGACCAAGGAGAAAGTGATTTTTTCTAAACTGGTTGACAATATTAAGTTAAGTATTCAGCATTTGATTAATAAATATGACGTGGAAATAAAATATGATTTTTCAGAGATCAATGAGTTTTTTACGCTAAAGCCTTATTTATACAGTATTTTTTACAATCTTATTTCAAACAGCGTTAAATACCGTAGGCCGGATATGCCTTGCATTATTGAAATCAGAAGCAGCCTTGTCAATAAAAAACTGCAAATAATTTTTGACGACAACGGTATGGGTATTGATCTCAAAAAAAACAGCGGCGATATTTTTGGATTATACAAGCGTTTTCATGCTAATATCGAAGGAAAAGGGATGGGGCTGTTTATGGTAAAAACCCAGGTAGAAACCCTTGGCGGAAAAATAAGTATCGATAGTATTGAAAATATAGGGACTGAGTTTAAGATTGAATTTGAGCTGTAAAGGGGTTGAAATTGTTTGAACCACTGATTTAATTGATTTTTTTGATTACGCAAATTCGTATAAATAAAAATTCACTGAAAGTTATTTGCTGCAGGGGTAAAAAAATAATGAAGGTTGAGGCAGCTTATGGGTTAAAAATCCATGGATAATTATCAATGATCGCCTGAATTACCTGCTGGTCACCCTTCCTTTTTTTTAAATCATGTACCATGTTTTTAAAGTAAGCGGTGCAGCTTAGCCCCGGCAAATAATAGTATTTTCCGTCGATAATAATTTTAAAAGTTCCAAAGGATAACACGCCGGGGTCCCCGGCTAACCGAAAATTGTTTTTACCAATATATCCCGATATTATTTTAAAAGAGCCTTCATCCGTCACAACAGATATTTTAGGCAATGAGTCAAGCACTGCTTCATCCTTGTTTATGGGGATAATACTATCCTGGTAACTTATGCTAAGCGTATGCACAGGCAATAGTTGTTCGCCAACATGCCAGAATTTAATATAATGTATGCCGGTATTTTGCCCGTAGCTATTCAGCGTGAGTAAAAGCATGGTTATGGATAGAATCGGGTTCCTCATAAAGGCCAAATATAGTTTTGTAATAGATAACCTGCAAATTACATCTTTGTCCACCTGTCGGCCAACGAAAATCCTTTCTGCTTTCGCCTTTGACCTTTCACCTCAAAGAAAAACCTATCTTTGCCCCATGGCTGTAACTTTTGAAGACTTTAAATTTAACCGGCAAATTTTAAATGCCATTGCCGATGCCGGTTATACCGAAGCTACGCCTATACAACAAAAAGCCATCCCGCCGATACTAAACGGGCAGGATGTAATGGGTATCGCCCAAACAGGGACCGGTAAAACAGCCGCCTATGTTTTGCCCATCCTTATGAAGCTGAAATACGCGCAGGGCGACCATGCCCGTGCGCTTATCATATCGCCAACCCGCGAACTGGCCATGCAGATTGAGGAAAATGTAAAGGCTTTTGCCGCAAATACCGATCTGCGTGTGGTGGTTTTATACGGAGGGCTCGGCCCGAAAACACAGATAGAACAATTAAACAAAGGCGCGGATATTATTGTTGCGACGCCCGGCCGGTTTATGGACCTGTATTTAGCGGGCCATATTGTTACTAAAACCCTGCAGGTTTTGGTTTTAGACGAAGCGGATAAAATGATGGACATGGGCTTTATGCCGCAGATCAACCGTATTTTGGAGGTTGTACCTGTAAAAAGGCAGAACCTGCTTTTTTCGGCAACCATGTCGGATAAGATCCATGAACTTTCCAATAATTTCCTGGAGTTTCCCACTATTATTGAGGTAACACCGCAGGCAACCCCGGCCCAAACGGTTGATCAGCAATTGTTTTTTGTGCCCAATGTAAAAACAAAAATAAACCTGCTCAAAAAACTGCTGGAAAAGGAAGACGATATCAAAAAGCTGATGATATTTTGTAAAACCCGTATCGCAGCCGAGGATGTATATAAATTTCTGCTCCGTAAGTTTGGCGAAAAGGAGGTGAAGGTTTTGCACGCAAATAAAGGGCAAAATACCCGTATCAATGCTATCAACGCCTTTAAAAATGATGAGGTAAAAATTTTGGTGGCGACCGATGTAGCTTCGCGCGGCATAGATGTAAGTGACGTTAGCCATGTGATAAATTTTGATGTGCCGGTGGTTATCGAAGATTATGTGCATCGCATTGGTCGTACAGGGCGTGCTTACCAGTTGGGTGTGGCTATTACCTTTTGTAACCCTGCCGAAGAATATTATACCCGGAAGATCGAAAAACTGATCAGGCAATCCATTCCTGTAAAGGAAATTCCTGAAGGTGTTTTTATTGAGGCCACGCCTTACGAAGAAAAGCAGGATCAGGACAAAGAGATCGACCTGCAGAAGCGCAAAGACGACCCTGATTTTAAAGGGGCCTTTCACGAAAAGAAAACCCTGAACCAGCGCAAGAAATTTGATGCTGTGAAGTCAAAAACAGCACATAATCCCAAAGAAAAAAGAACAAAGTCGCCAAAATCGTACAGGAAAAAACATTAAGGAAATATGAAGTTCAGGATCACACCCCTAAATTTTGCGAGCGCATTTTTTTTGTTCGTCGCAGTTTACAGCTGGATATATGGCGTGAAAATTTCAGGTCATCAATTTAAAAATATGAGTACGCCAATTGGCTGGATATTTTTACTATTTGCAGTTGTAGTGTCATTTATGGATATAATGTTCCGTAATTTTTTCCCCGAAGCCAAAAAAATATGGATTGTAGAGCTAAGCTTTATAACTTTGGCCACCATTATATTTTTAATTGTTAAATAAACAGAATGAAAAGAGCTGAAATAAAGCTGACAATAGACCTTGACGATAACAACGTACCCGAAAGTATATTATGGGAATCGACCGATGCGCAAAGCAAGGAAGCGCTGCCTGTAAAATCAATGATGCTCGCTCTTTGGGACCAAAACTATAAGAACACGCTGCGGATAGACCTGTGGACCAAAGATATGCCTGTTGACGAAATGAAGCGCTTTTTTTATGAAACCCTGCAAACCATGGGCGACAGCTTTTTACGGGCCACCGGCGAAACAAATATTGTTGAAGACCTGCGCGATTACTGCGCCCACTTTGCCGAAAAAATGGAAATAAGTCAAAAATAGGCTAATGCATATTTTGAATTGTTGGGTTTTTTAACATGGAGGCCACTAAGAAGCCACTGAGAACGCAGAGAAATAAGATGAAATTTCAGAGGGTGGAGAGGAGAAAATAAAATATTGGATACTATCTCAGTGGCTCCTCCATATCTCCAATTGTCATCCTGAACGCAGTGAAGGATCTTGAAGCGGCAAGTCGGCTACATGCATGGCGTAGAAGATGCTTCAAACGTTCAGCATGACAGTGTCTTTTCCGAAAATATTTTAACCAAATATTTCAGCACATTACCGTAAACAAACAGCTTTCTGCTTTTTTCTTGATTCCTGGCGCTAATATCCTGACTCTTGATTCACATAATTCTTTTAGTTTTATTCCCCTGACAGGCCGTAAAGCGCTATTTTTTATCATTGTTGAATTAATTCGCTTTTGGCCGAAACAAAAACGGTTATTAATCGTTTTTTGTTCAGTATCTTTATAAGATATATTTATATCTCCTCATTCCCCAATAATGTCAAAATTTTCTTTCCGGCAGGTGCTAACCGGGTTTATTGTATCC
>JBIOHE010000133.1:0-10849 GCA_044448725.1 Sphingobacteriales bacterium
CTTTCAGGCCATAAGGGAGTATTAAATGTTTATAATCTTCCCATAAAGGGTCCGTTTCAATATCGCTTACAATAACCTGGCAGCGGTGATAGGCGGCAGTTCCGCATGAGCCAACCTTTGGGCCTATGCATATTCCATTTATTAAATTACAATATTCAACCGGTAGCCTTGGGGCCGAAATATGGTACACCCTTTCCTGGGCTTCGTCAACCTCAAGCACCGAACAAATCATGTCGGGGAACATCTCTTCAATTCCGATAAGGAGTTGATCTATTGTTTGCGGCAGTGAATAGGAAGATAAAGCATTTAACTCAAGTATATATTTTTCGAGCGCCAGTATCAATTGCTGGATTTTTATGCCGGTAATATCCCGCACTAAAACAGTAACCTCATTTTTATAGGGATAGATGTTTAAACGCAGCCACCTTTTAAAATGCGTGTTAAAATATTGTACATGGCTGGCAATATTACTGTTAAATGCAATTTCGAGTTCGGCCATAACTTGGTCAGAAATTCCAAGGTTGACCAACTTTCTGAAATTGACATCTTTAAGCTGCCCTGTGCTTAAACCGGTGATAGCCTGAAACGCCGGATTAAAAGAGGTGATAAGCCAGTTTTGGTCGATAACAAAAAAACCTTCGTTAAAACTTTGTATAATATGCCGGATATTGTCATTTACATTAGGTTGATCAGGATCATTCAATTTATGATTTAAATTGTACCCCGTGGCATAAATAAGGCTATCATCACCGTTTAAAATAATAGACCATTTGATATTATAATAGCAGCCATTTTTTGCCCTGATGCGCGACTCGTACCCGGTAATTTCGTTTTGGACGGCTATTTTACCTAATAGTTCTTCTCTTCTGTCAATATCTGCGGGGTGTGAAAATTCATCCGCCTTTTTGCCGTTTATTTCTGATTCGGAATAATCGAGGGCTTTTCTCAGGGCAATATTAGCATGCACAACTATTCCATCCTTATCCAATACACAAAAGAAATCGTTTGAATGATCGAAGAGAAAGGAGAGCCTGTTATCCATTTTCGTGCGGTATAATGCTGCCTCTAATATATTATATAAAGTTAAATATATTATCTGTACAACACCAAATTATGTTTCAGGGGGTGGTTGATGCTACAGGCAAAACCTTGCCGTTGTAAAACCGGTGGCCTGTTATTGAAAAATCTGCGATGTATTTCCCCATTTCAAAAGCCATAACCGGCGATTGATAACCGGGGAAGGCCTGTTCGAGCATTTCTGTCTGGGCCGAGCCGAGCGCCAGGCAGTTTACTTTTATTTCCTGTTCAGCAAATTCAAGGGCCAAACATTCGGTTAAGGTGTGCAGCGCCGCCTTACTTGCAGAATAAGCCGACAAGCCCGGGAATTTTGCGCTGCCCTGGAAAGCGCCCATACTGCCAATATTTACTATATGTGATTGCGGGGGCATTAAATGAACTATCCCTTGTATCATCCGTACATGGCCAATAAAATTGCTTTGCAGCATTTCTATAAAATCCATTTCCTTTAGTTTTACAAACGGCTTGTTGATTAGTACGCCGGCATTGTTAATCAACACATCAACCCGGTTATCAAAATTGCTTTTTATGAATTGCCGCAGGTCGGCATAATCATCATGCACGATATCAAAAGCCAGGGCATATATTTCAGCATCCGGATTTAAGCCATGGGCTATTTCCAATAGTTTTTCAAGTTTGTCGGCTGATCTGGCCAGGGCAATTACCTTATGTTTGCCCGATAAAATAAGTTCGAGCGCGGCCTCAAAACCTACGCCGCTGCTGGCGCCTGTAATTATAATGTTCATTTGCCCCCCCAACCCCCGCCAGCTGGCGGGGGAGTTTTATATTGAAATTTAATGACGCTAAACTACCAATTTTTGCTCAACCGGGTGCTTGATTAAATAAATCTGTTATTTTTACATTACGGGCATTCAAGTTGTCATAAATGAAAAAGGGAAGAAAATAGCTGTATTAGTCCCGATAGCTGATTGGGAAGAAATACAAAGACGTTTAAATACTGAACAGCTTTTTGCTGAATTTACTTCGTCAATGAAAACTATTAAAGAAGATATAGTTGACGGTGCAAAATTAAAGAATGCAAGGAGCTTAATTCGCGCATATTGAGAAAGATCGCAGAGACGCGATGCTTCGCGTCTCCCGCAAGCAATAGACATAACCAAAACCGTTTTCTGTACATTTAAACTACCAATTTTTGCTCAACCGGGTCAGGGCAGACGCATTAAAATAAATTTCTTTGGGTGGTTAAAAAAAGTGATAAATAATTGATATTCAGTTAATTATCTATTGATTTCCAGTGTTTTATTTTGTATATTTATCTAACAATCAGATACTTATATGAATAAAAAGCCCGGAATTTCCACTTACTTTAGCACGATGAAAGATCATCGTTTAGATCGGGACGAAAGCATGACATGCTTGCTATTATCGCCATCACCATCGCCGCTGTGGTGTGTGGTGCCGAAGATTGGTATGAAATTGAAGAATTTGCGGTAGCTAACGAAACTTGGTTTAAAACCTTCTTAACGCTTGAAAATGGCATACCCTCGCATGATACCATTAACCGCTTCTTTGCAAATATGGATACCGCGACTTTCGAGAGCTGTTTTACGGACAGGATAAGTTCTTTAGAAGGGATCACACACGATCAATTGATCAGCATTGATGGAAAAACAATCCGTGGGGCTAAGGAAAATGGTAAAAAGTCACCCGTTCATATGGTTAGCGCATGGGCTGATAAAAACGAACTGGTATTGGGTCAGCTTCGTGTTTATGAAAAATCGAATGAGATTACGGCCATTCCTGATCTATTAAAGTCCTTATTTCTAAAGGATTGACTAGTATCCATTGATGCAATGGGATGTCAGCATACTATAGCCAATGCCATTGTAGATAAGGAATGTGACTATTTACTGGCTGTAAAAGGAAATCAGGGTGAGCTACAGGAAAACGTGCTTGACTCTTTCCGGTTTTTCAAACCGGATGACACCGCTACAGATAACGATATCGGTCATGGCCGGGTAGAAACCCGCAAATGTACAGTCATAAAAGATTTGGGACATATTATCCAAAAAGAGGAATGGACTAAACTGACAACCTTAATACGAATAGAAAGTGAGCGGTTTTTCAAGGTATCCGGAAAGACAGAAACGGAAACAAGGTATTATATCTCCAGCAAGAATGAAAACGCTGCTTATTTTCAAAAGGACATCAGGGCACATTGGGGAATCGAGAATAAATTACACTGGATGTTAGATGTTATATTCCATGAGGATCAAAGCAGAAAAAGAGCCGGTAATGCAGCTCAAAACTTCTCGCTCGTCAATAAAATAGCCCTCACGTTGCTCAAAAGAGATACGTCTTCATCCAGAAGTACCAAAATCAAACGAAAGCGTGCAGGTTGGGACCGGGATTATCTCATTAAAGTTTTAAATTTTTAATGCGTCTGCCCTGTCAACCGGGTGCTTTATTAAATAAAAACCATCGCTGATCAGTTTTCTATATTCAGGTTCATTGGCAGCCTTGTTTTCGAGGAAGGTCCTGATCTCAAGCGCCAATTGTGGTTCTGTCTCTTCATGTTCCAGTATCTCCAGTATTTCCAAAGCACAAAGCCAGTCATCATGGTGATGCTTTTGCAGCTTAAACCATACATTTCCCAAAAAGCCGTATTCGCCGCCATTATGCCTCCTGTCCCGAACCTGCTGGTATAGCTTATGAAGTTCTATTGTTCTGTAGTCGTAAACAGGATGATGTGTGCCGGTATTTGATTTATAGGCTATCTCAACAAAAGCGTCTTTGTCGGCTGCCCCGCAAAAAACAGATGTGATTTTTTCACCCACCGCCATATCGTAAACACCCCAGGAAGGATCAAATAACAGTTTGCCTTCTTCGTCCTTTACCGTGCAGTTGGTAAATGAGATCAGCTGAATTTTTCCGCTTGACGAATGGATGTGTTTTACAGCCCCGTTAACCGTTATATCGCTTTCAAATTGCAGCGCGCACGCCTTCCCTTCTTCAATGCCGAAATAATTAAGGTCTGCTATTGATAAATCTTCTAATGGCAGGGCATGCCCCTTTAACTTGCCCACGGGCGAGCTGAATCCGTCACGGTGATAATCTTTGCCATGTCCCTTAATTTGCGTGTTGTCTATGGACAGTGCCGTTGGTCCGGTTGTTTTGATGAAAACAGGCTCTTTATTTACCGTTAAAAATTCTGTGAAAACGCCGCTTACCTGCAGGCCCGAACTGTAAACAGCGGTACAAATGTTTTTGCTTTCGATGGCTTTTTGTAGCCCGTATGCCCCGCCAACACGGAATGACATGGTATCTGCAAAAGTTTCAAGCACATCAATCAGGTTCTGAAATGTTGGTGTAACAAACAGCTGCGGCTGGGTTTTTGTAATATCATAAGCAAAATTTATGGCATCGATGGTATATGGTAACTTTTTGATACCAGCTCCCATGCAACTCACACTTTCGCCAATGGATGATAACAAACCCGCCCCATAAATTTTAGGGTTTTCAAGTGTGCCGATAAGTCCGTACTCCACCGTCCACCAGTGCAGACGGCTTAATAAGGACATTTCTGATGGTTTACCCATATTTTCCTGGCGGTAAGCAAGCAGTTCTTCAGCTTTTTTAATTTCAGCTTCGTCGGCATCAGGCATTTCTTTCAATATCGAAAGCGCCCTTATGGCCTCGTATAATTCAAAATCCTGCGCCGAAAACATGGCTTTTGCGCCAATGGAGCCAAAATAACTCAGGTACTCGTGGTAATCCTTATCGGCAATGATTGGCGCATGCCCGGCTGACTCGTGGATGATATCGGGCGCGGGTGTATATTCAATATGTTTTAACTGGCGTATATCGGCTGCAATTACCAAAACGCGGTAAGCCTGGTATTCCATAAAGGCGGCAGGCGGTATAAAGCCGTCAACAGTAACCGCTCCCCAGCCAATTTTGGCAAGGGCGTTGTTCATTTCCTGCAGGCTCGGGATCTTCTCGATGGTTAAACCGGCCTTTTCCAGTCCGGGAATGTATGGGTAATAGGCTACATCCTTCAGGTAACTGTAATTTTGCCGCATTACGTAGCGCCAAACTGCATGGTCAACAGGCGTATAATGCTCATAATGCTGATCGACAATAAATTGCTTTAAATGCGCAGGCAAGGCAGCCACCTGCGGATTTTTAAAATCATTAAATCGGCTCATTATTACTAATGGTTTATAAGGAAACGCAAAATTAGGGAAAATTGGTGAGTAGTTGATTGGGTTTATTAAGTCCGTGGTTTTTTAGTCTGAACCCGAATTTAATGAATTTATGAATTACCAGAATTGAATACGCACTTCAATTCAATAAATTCCAAAAATTCAATAAATTCGAGTTCAGACACCCCAGTCAACTACTCACTCTTTTCCTCAACCAACCCTTCCTGTAGCCGGCTTGGGCGGATCACGTAATAAACACCTAATAAGGCGACTATTAATGATATGATGTAAAAGGAGGCCGGCAGAAAAACGGCAAGGCCTTTATCCATCGGGAAAACATCGGCCAGTTTTGTGAAAATAGCTTCGCGTGCCCCGGCGCCGCCGGCTGTAATAGGAACAATTGCCGCAAGGGCCGATATCAAAAACGACAATAAATAAGGTGAGAATTTGCCGCTGAAATCCTGACCTAAAAGCACGCAAACTATGGCCAATAATTGCAATGATTGCAATAGCAATGCCTTTAAATGCGCCTCGAAAAAGTATTTGGTATAATCTTTAAAAAACTTGTAGGCTACAAAATAGTAAAGAGCCGAACCGGCAGCAAATATCCCCAATGGAATAGCGATATGAATATCAATCTGCGGTATTAAAAATATCAGGGCAACAGTGATAAGCCCTATGGCCCATAAACCGCTCAAACGATCGAACATAACGGCCCAGAATAATTTTTTAAGCGGGGTTTTATAGGTTTTATTGATGAGGTACATTTTGTAACCGTCGCCGCCGATGCCGCCGGGCAACAGGAAATTATAAAACAGGCCCAGAAAATATAAACGCAAATTGTATTTCGGGTTAAGTTTCAGGCCTATTGACCTGAAAAAGCTCAACAGCCGCCATGAAGAGACGATCATTGAGGATAATACACACACCAGGGCAGCTAACATCCACCAGTAGTTGGCATGCAAAAGCCGGTTTTTTAATAAATGCACCGGTACTTTACTGAAAACCCAAACCAGTAGCGCGGTAGTAACCCCGATCTTTAAAACCGTTTTTACTATGTTCCAAAATCTTTGTTTGGGCGTTTTTGGCTGGATTTCTACTTCAGCTTCATGTACAATCGCTTCTTCAATATGTGTCATTGCCTGCAAAGCTAAGAAAAAGAGCCAAGAATCAAGAGCCAAGAATCAAGAGCCAGGAATCAAGGTTAAGTCGGAATATCTCGTTTTATCTTGATTCTTGATTCTTGGTTCTTGTCTCTCAACACTTACTTTGTATCCATTTTCTGTAAGATGTCAAGGATTTTATCCAGTTTATCTATTTCAATGGAGTTTAACTTTTGTATCAGTTGCTCAATTTCTTTTTTAGCTTCCACATTAGTTTTAAAATCGGCTTCGGCATGGGTGCGATCACGCTCATTTTGCCTGTTTTGCGCCATCATAATGATCGGGGCGGCGTATGCGGCCTGGGTTGAAAACAGCAGATTAAGTAAAATGTAAGGATAAACGTCCCAATGGTAAATAAAGCCTACCACATTTGCGGCCATCCAGAGTATAACAATAATGGTTTGTATGATGATAAATCGCCAGGATCCCATACCTGTTGCTACTGAATCTGCCAAACGCTGGCCAAAGTTAAATGATTCC
Source organism: Sphingobacteriales bacterium (assembly GCA_044448725.1). Classification (GTDB taxonomy): domain Bacteria; phylum Bacteroidota; class Bacteroidia; order Sphingobacteriales; family Sphingobacteriaceae; genus Mucilaginibacter. Next base: position 6,887 of record JBIOHE010000133.1, read on the forward strand.
TTATGTTTTGCATGCCAGTTTTTACTATGTTCCATACTTTTTTGTTTTTTTTGGTTTGCTAAATATAAAATATTTGAGCCAAATGCATAATTCTTTTTTGGGAGAAACATTTATAGTTTAAGTTTGGAGATATATAGGATGCCGGAAAATTTTAGATGTTTTTCGGCCCGGTCGGAAAAATAAAAATACGGTGTTATGCATAATGAAATGATCCTGGAAACCATATCGGTTACTAAAAACTATTTTGGCGATAAGTCTTCGGGGGTGAATAATGTGACCATATTGATCCCGAAAGGGAAAATTACAGCCATTGTTGGCGAAAGCGGCAGTGGGAAAACCACGCTGCTGAACTTGCTGTACGGTTTATTGCAGCCGGATTCGGGCGAGGTTTTTTTTAAGGAAGAACGCATTTTAAAACGCGAAGAACGATTGCAGCCCGCCCACGAAGCCATGCGCCTGGTAACCCAGAATAACCAGGACATGGACCTCGAAGCTACCGTTTGGGAAAGTGTGCGCTCGGGTTTAAGAATGGCCGAACAAGGTTTGTTTAACGAAGCGAAAAAAATAACTGATTCGCTAAATATGCTGGATATTTTGCCTCTTAAAGATCAGCCGTTCGGCAAATTAAGCGGCGGTGAAAAACAGCGTGTAACCATTGCCAAAGCGCTGATCAGTAAGCCGGAAGTGCTTTTGCTTGATGAACCGTTTAACCAGGTTGACGCTACTTACCGCGAAGGTTTGCAGCACGACATCAGGTATATTGTGAAAGAGTGGGGAGTAACCGTGGTGCTGGTATCGCACGACCCGGCCGAGATCCTGTCGATGGCGGATGAACTCATCGTGTTAAAAGAAGGCGAAATAGTTGAAAACGGCAGTCCCGAAGAACTCTATAATTCGCCGCAGCTGCTTTATACCGCGCAGATCCTGGCCAGCGGGAGCCAGTTAACCGCCGAAGAAGCCAAAAAAGTGGGTATTAAAACCAACAGGGGTACAGTGGTCATTTACTCAGAACATGTTAAAATAGGCAAAGGTTTTGGCAGCAAATGGACCGTGAAGCAGATCTTATTCAAAGGTTTTTTTGAAGAACTGATCATCGAACATGACAAGGTGGTTTTACGGGCCACCAATTATACCAAAGGCAAATACCCCAAAGGCAGCAAGATCAGCATTAGTATCGACCATTACTTCGAGTTTGGCAAATGGGAAACCCCTGCGCGGTCCTTGCCGAAGGAGTTGTGAATTGGTTTATTAGGTTGATTGAGTTGATTGGGTGAGTGGTTGGTCAATGGGTCATTTGTTTTTTAAATCAGGAAATCCTCCAATCAAGAAAATCATGGTTCAGACAAACTACTCACCCAATCCAACCCAGTCAACCATCCACCAACCCTATTTTTTAGCTTTTTTATTATCCTGATTAACTTTTTCCTGTCCTATTCCCATGGTTAGGGCTGTTAACCCGGCCATGCTGCCAAGTTGCATGGTATCCACCGCAGAACTGGGTACAATTACAATGGTTGCGTTTTCTTTTAACCCTTCATAAAGCATATTCATAGCTCTTAAATGTAAAGCTACCGGATTGTTTGTATAAGTTAATGCTGCTTCGGCAAATTTCTCAGCCACCTGTCTTTCAGAATCTCCGAGGATCACACGGGCTTGCCTTTCTCTTTCGGCCTGAGCCTGCATAGACATGGCGCTTTCCAATGCAGCCGGTATCAAAACGTCTTTCACTTCTACGGAATTAACATTAATACCCCAGGGTTCCGTGCGTTCGTCAATAATTTTTTGCAGCACGCCGCTGATTTTGTCCCGGCCTTCAAGCATCTCCGAAAGCATGGTCTTTCCGATCACATCGCGCAAAGCCGTTTGGGAAGCCCAGCTGATAGCGGTTATATAGTCTGCCACCTCAAGCGCAGCTTTCTGGGGATCAAATACTTTCCAAAACAATACCGCATCCACATCAACAGGAACGGTGTCTTTGGTAAGTGTTTTTTCAGCTTTAAACGATGTAGAGATCACCCGGGTATCAATCCAGTACGGGATTGTATCCAGAATAGGGATTATAAAAAAAAGACCGGGACCTCTGAGCGATTGAAATTTACCCAGCCGCAGTACCACAGCTTTGTCCCAGGGATTGGCAATTTTTATAGCTGACGAAATAAGGGATGCTATTATTAAGGAAATTGCAATCATAACGGTGCTTTCTGCAGAGGTAAAAACTCCCTGCCTGGCGTATGTCATAGCCAACCCAATTCCTAAAACTATAAAAAATATAACTGTAGAAAAGAAACTGTTATTTTTCATTGGGCCCTCCTTTTACATTGGTTTATTAAACACAATATAATTTGGGCTGTTTTGTTTCACCCAAGGGCGAATTTTTTAATTGGTGAATAATTGTAACTAAATCAATGTATTAACTTGAGTTCTGCACAAGGATTGGCCATCATTGCAATATGCTCCATCGGGCAATGCTATCAAGTTAAGGACATCCTATTAATTGAGCTCTACCTAAATCCTCCCAAGTAGGGAAGACTTTAAAAAAATCAACACGAGCGCAGCTAAAGTCTCCGCAACAGGGGGAGATTTAGAGGGGGCTACCAAGCGTTTGGGGAGAATTGCATTTGTGTTGCCCATTAACTTAATAGCATTGCCACGTTAGTAGCTACCCTTCGCAAATTGGGTAGCCACTAATGTGGCAAAATAACTTTTTGAATGATGGACTACAAAGCGGTAGCCCGCCAGACGGCGGGGCAGAGGTTTTTCTTACATCGAACTCATATAGCATTAACCAATTTATTAACCTGTTTTTTCTTGCGGTATTTAGCCAGGTTAATAAGTAATACGCTGCCCAATATGGTGAACAGACCGCTTAATTGAATAATGGAAATATGCTCTCCGGCGAAAACCACACCCAAAATTACCGCAATAACCGGGTTAACATAAGCATAAGTGCTCACCTGGGTGGCCGGGCGCACCTGGAGCAACCAAACATAGGCGCTGAATCCTGCAAGCGAACCAAAAACAATAAGGTAGGCAATGGCCCCCCAGCTATTGACAGACATATTTGCCAGGTGCAGGTTATTATATTCGTGGTGCAGCATACTGCCGGGGACGAACACAAGACCGGCGGCTATCATTTGCCAGGCGGTATTTACCGGCGCCGACCCCGATGTTAACTTATATTTTGAGTACAATGAACCCGATGACCAGGCAATTGTGCCAAAAACGAGCAGGAACATCCATGGTAATTTTGATTGTGTGCCGATGCCCGAAAATATATCCCCGATTTGTTCGCTGAATAATAAAATTACTCCTCCAAAACCAATAACAAGCCCTATTATAGTGGGCCTGTTTCTCAAATTTACCGCCCAGTGAGATTTATCGATCAGTACAAACCAAATGGGCGCCGAGGATACCATAATGGCCACCATAGCGCTCGGTAAAGTTTGCTCGGACCATATAACGATGCCGTTTGCCACAAAAAGCAGCAGGATCCCGCTTACCGCAGCGTGGATAATATTTTGCCGGACAAATATTTTTTCACCCTTTATGGCACACCAGCCCATCATCAAAAGTCCTGCCGTTGTAAACCTGATTGCGCCAAGTAAAAATGGCGGCATACCACCCTGTTCGGCCATCCTGATAAAAAAATAGGTCGAACCCCACACGATATAAACGGTGGCGAATGCAATGATAACCAACAGAGGGGAAACCGGCTTTTGTAAATTTGAAGGCATAATATTATTCTTTATCGGGTATAACCAATTGTTGCTGTTCTTTTACTGTTTCGAGTACGATAGTGGTGCGGGTGCTTAGCAGGTTTGGGATTTTACCAAAGCTGTTGCGCATCAGGTGCATCAGCGTGGCAGAATCATACGTACGCACCTTTACCAGGTAACAATCGTCACCAGCCACATGGTGTACTTCTTGCACCTCTGGGATCTTTGCAAGTTCCCGGGCGGTATC
>JBIOHE010000134.1:0-10828 GCA_044448725.1 Sphingobacteriales bacterium
CTTGTAGCTCAATTGGATAGAGCACCTGACTACGGAGATATGTATTTTATATACGTTATTATAAGTGAAAAAACGGGACGCAGGTATGTTGGAATGAGCAATGACCCTGAAAAGAGGCTTCTTCAACATAATGCGGGTTACACAAAATCGACCAAAGCTTACCGACCGTGGGCAATTGTTTACACGGAAAGTTTTGAGACGCTGGAGGAAGCGGTAAGTCGGGAAAAGTACCTTAAAACGGGTGTTGGACGCGAATTTTTAGATAGAATATTGCACTTGTAGCTCAATTGGATAGAGCACCTGACTACGGATCAGGAGGTTAGGGGTTCGACTCCCTTCAAGTGCACGTTATCAAGTCGAAAGTCTTGAGTACTAAGTCAGAAGTATTAACACTAAATTTTCTCCGACTTAGGACTAAAGACTCCGGACTAAAGACTAAGCAAGCCTTTCTGTATTGTACCGAAAGGCTTTTAATTTGATAGAAGCATGCTAAATCTGGTATTGTTTGGCCCTCCCGGAGCGGGAAAAGGCACCCAATCTCAAAAACTTATTGAAAAATATGGGTTGATCCATCTTTCAACCGGTGATTTGTTACGGAGTGAAATTTCACAGGGCACAGCGCTTGGTTTAGAAGCAAAAAAGCTGATGGACCAGGGCATTTTGGTGCCTGATGAAGTGGTGATCGGTATGATCAGTCATAAACTTGATTCCAATAAGGATGCCAAAGGTTTTATTTTTGATGGTTTTCCGCGTACGGTTGCCCAGGCCGAAGCTTTAGACAGCCTGCTTGAAACAAAAAATGCACCTATTTCAGGCATGATTGCACTTGAAGTTAATGATGAGGAATTAGAACACCGCTTATTGCTGCGGGGTAAAGAATCAGGCCGCCCTGATGACGCCAATCCCGAAGTGATCCGCAAACGCATTAAAGAATATAATGATAAAACCGCGCCTGTAGCGGGTTTCTATAAAGCTCAGGGTAAATATAAAAGCATAAACGGCATCGGATCAGTTGAAGAAATATTCGACGCTATCAGTGCTGTAATTAATACTTATTAAAGAAGTCCGAAAGTCGCATAGTAGTCTAAAGTTCTAAGTTTGAAGTCTGACTTTCGACTTCAGACTTAGAACTTTAGACTTAATTATCGGACTTTTCCGACTCAAAAAACATGTCCCAGGGTTCAAATTTTGTTGATTATGTGAAGATATGCTGCCGCTCCGGTCACGGAGGGGCGGGCTCTGCGCATTTACACCGCGATATATTAACTTCAAAAGGTGGCCCCGATGGTGGTGATGGCGGTCGCGGCGGTCATGTCATCGTAAAAGGCAATGCCCAATTGTGGACCATGCTGCACCTTAAATACCGCAAACACGTTATTGCAGGTGATGGCGATTCGGGTGGTAGTTCCTTAAGAAGCGGTAAAACCGGCAGGGATGAGATTCTTGAAGTTCCCCTCGGCACCACGGTAAAAAATGCAGAAACCGGTGAGGTTATTTTCGAGATCACCCGGGATGGCGAAACCCAAATATTAACCCCCGGAGGCAGGGGTGGTTTAGGCAACTGGCATTTTAAAACCCCAACCCAGCAAACCCCGCGCTTCGCCCAACCAGGAGAGGACGGCAAAGAAGAATGGAACGTACTTGAACTAAAAATATTGGCCGATGTTGGTCTGGTCGGCTTCCCTAATGCTGGGAAATCAACCTTGCTTTCCGTAGTGTCGGCAGCCAAACCGGAGATTGCCGATTACGCATTTACCACCATTGTCCCTAACCTTGGGATAGTAGCCTATAGGGGCGGTAAATCATTCGTAATGGCCGATATACCGGGCATAATTGAAGGCGCCTCACAAGGAAAAGGACTCGGCTTCAGATTTTTGAGGCATATTGAACGAAACTCGGTATTATTATTTATGGTGCCGGCAGATACTAACCGCACAATAAAAGAAGAATACCAGATATTGCTGCACGAATTAAAGGAGTATAACCCCGAGCTCATGGATAAACCAAGGGTATTGGCAGTCACTAAATCAGATATGCTGGACGATGAGCTGATGGAGGAAATGAAAAAGGAAATTCCTTCAGACGTCCCTTCAATCTTTATATCGTCGGTAGCGCAAAAAAACATTGACGGGCTAAAGGATTTGCTTTGGCTGGAGATCAACAAGTAATTATCTGACCCATAATAAAAATACCGGAGCTGAACACTTTGATTCGCAAAGGAGTATTGCCATTCATTAACTTTAATGGATAGCTGTAGTTTTTCTAAATTCCTTAGCTGTTTTGCTATACGCGTTTTTAAAAACTTTATTCAAATGGCTTTCATCCGTATAACCCATTTCATGCGCGATCTCGGAAATGGTAAGGTCGCTGTATCGCAGGCGGGTTTCCACCAGCCTTAATTTATAACGACTAATGTAAGTTTTTAGCGTAAACCCGGTTTGTTGCTTAAAATAACGGTTCAAGTGATCCGGCGTTTTATGAAAACACATTGCCAAACTTTCAATTTTAAGTAACTCCTTTTGGTAAATGTTTTGCTGGATATAGGTTGTTATCTCATGAATGATGTTTTTTGTGCCCGTATTCTTTAATTCCCCGCCTATATTTTCTTGAATCAGTCTTACAATTATGTTCAGTAGTATAAAAACGATGTTTTGAGTAATAATACCGCTATAAATCCGTGATTGCGATTGCTCGCTTACCAGTTGCATTATGAGGCCATCGGTTAATGCAGATTCTTGCGGATTCATTGCAATATGCCCTTTCAGGTTTTGGTGATTGTGGAAAATATATTCCATACCAACAAAAAACTCGGTAATTTCTGCCCTGTCCATTTGGCCACGGCGCCGTCTGGTAAATAATCCTTTCGTAAAATCAATAATACAGCAACGCGTTGGCGAACTGGTTTTGAAGCTATGCGTGTCTTCAGGGGTCAACAGGAACAGATTGCCTTGATTATACGGATAGTGGTTGTTGTTAATGCTGTGGGTGCCCGTTCCATCCAGTATGTACAACAATTCAAAATAATGATGACGGTGCGGCGGCGAAAGTGACGAATGAATGTCGCGCAATGTGATCTCTATATCCTGTAAAAGTTGCATGCGCTAAAATACCGAAAAAGAACGGTTTTTTACCTGTTTGTTTTTTTGCGAATAAGATAACTTCACCACTTAAAATTTAATCATTACTCCGATGAATACTGTTACAGCGAAATATGATGTTGACCAGTTCAATGATATAATTCTTAACCGCAGAAGCGTTTATCCGCGCCAGTATGAAAAAGGAAAGGTGATACCGGATGAAGTGATCTGGCAGATACTGGAGAATGCCAACCGTGCCCCAAACCATAAACAAACCGAGCCCTGGCGCTTCAAGGTGTTTTCAGGTGAGGGGCGTCAATATTTCGCTGAATTGCAGGCCTATATTTACCAGGAATATGCAGGTGAGGACTATAATGAAGGGCGTTATCAAAAATTGCTTGAATATCCGATGCTGGCATCTCATGTGATCTCTATCGGCATGCGTAGAAATGACAAGGGCGTTCTTCCTGAAAATGAGGAAATACAAGCGGTGTCTTGTGCGGTAGAAAATATGTTTTTAACGGTTACTGCATACGGCTTAGGGTCGTATTGGACAACTGCCGGAATTACCTATTTTGAGCAGGCAAAAGCACATTTTGACCTGGGCGAAAAGGATAAACTGATGGGTTTCTTTTACATCGGTTATGTGGCCATACCTTATAAAAGCCTTTCCCACAGGAGCCCGATACAAACCAAAGTGGAATGGATAAACGAATACAAGGATGGTGAGGGGATTAATAATACACCTGTTGTAAATACATCAATTGCTGATGATGAGTTAAAGGCGCACGATCATGAGAGCCAAACCCGCTGGGTGGTAATTTTAACAATTATCACCATGATCCTGGAAATTGTTATCGGGTATTACAGCAATTCGATGGCGTTAACTGCTGAGGGCTGGCACATGTCAACGCATGTTTTTGCAATCGGGTTAACATGGGCGGCTTATTTCTTTACCCGTAAATATGCGACTTCGCAAAAAATATCATTTCAAAGCGACCGTTTGCTGTCGCTTACCGGTTTCACCAGCGCCATTGTATTACAGATCATTGCCATTATTATGGCGCTTGAATCAGTGGGGCGTTTAATTCATCCATTGCCTATTAGATTTGGTGAAGCCATCGTAGTAGCAATCATCGGCCTTGTGGTAAATGGCATAAGCGCCATACTGCTGCATCACGACCACCATGACCATAATATACGCGCAGCATATCTGCACGTATTAGCCGATGGATTAACCAGCATGACCGCCATTATCGCGCTGACCATCGGCTTATTTTTCCATTTGTTTTGGCTGGATGCACTCAGCGGGATTATCGGCAGCATTGTGATAACCAGCTGGGCTGTTCAACTGATAAAAGGTTCTGGCATTAAATTGGTGGATTTTAAAAAGGCTGCCTGAAAAGGATATCAGTAAAAAAATAAAACAATATTGATTATGACGGCCAGGCTATTTTCTTCGGAAAGATTCTATTTCGCAAAAGCACTTTGTATTGTTTCTGCTATTGTGATTTTACTAATAAAAAGTGAGCAGCATTATTCTAATCCGCTTGTTATAATTGCGCTTCTTGGCGCGGGTTATTACCTTGGAAAAATTACTTGCAGTGTTCATTTAAAGAACATGAGTTTAAGTATTACCCTTATCGTATTTATAGTGATGAATATCGTTCATTCATTTATTGATGGTATCAGTTTTATTGGACAATCATTTATTTACTGGATCAGCGCAGTAGGCGGGCATGAAGCCATTCGTCAACCAATGCTGTACGTAATATTGTGGGCAATTTTACAGCCGGTTGTAACAAACAATTATATAAAGGTGCTTATTTGCTTCTTTGCGGTAACAGTTACCTGGTTTGCAGGGATATGGCTTGGAAAGGTAAGCGGAAATTCTATTTCGCATTTATACAATGCAGCAGCATGGTTTAGCTATACAATCTTTCTGTTTATTGGCGACATTGGTCATCATCTTATTGACCAATACACCCTGATAAAAAAGAAAAAATAACGAGCCTGGCAAAGTTAGGCTCGTTATTTATAAAAATTACTTAATTGCCTGAACCATGATTAACTTGATTCGAGGATTTCGTGATTTTATCATAGCAATCCGCTAATCCTAAAAATCATGGTTCAGACAAAAAAATGGTATTATATTTTAGTTACATCGGTCTTTTCGTGCGGTGACAGATCAAATGGCAACACAACTTTAAAGCTGACATTACGCCCCATATTAAATATCCCCGGCTGAACGCCTGCAGGAACAACCTGGTTATCGAAATATTTAAGCCTGCTCATGTTCGACTGGTAGTTTACATTGGCAAGGTTTGTACCCTCAATAAACAGTTCAACAACTTTCTTTCCGGCCGCATTTACTAAATTACCGCCTATGCCTGCGCTTAACAGGTTATAGCCTGCTGTATAGGTTTCTGTTCCATAAGCGGCAAAAAAGCGATTCTGTGCGTCATAATGGTCAAATCCTACAAATCCGTAAACATTTTTAAAGCTACCAAACCCTTTTGCAAAAGTGCCGCGTAATTCTGAATGGGTATGCAGCGGTGGTATAAATGGCAGGTATTTTAAACTATCCGGCTGATGCCCGCCATTACCAAGGTTTGTGCCATAAGTTAAAGTTAAGGAGTTTGCAAAATGCAGCCATGATAAGGGATGAATATCTAAATAAAACTCGCCGCCATCTATGCGCGCAGTGCTTTGCACATAAGTAAACTTACTGTATATCCCATTCGGGTTTGGCGAGCCATCAGGGTTTACCCGTTGCGCATTGCCTTGCGCATCAAGCATTTGTTCCTGGAAGATATAATTTTGCAAATTATTGTCAAAAACCTCCACACTGGCCGTAACATTTGGCAAAGTTAAAAAAGCGCCAATATCGCCCTGCACGTTGAATTCAGGTTTAAAATTGCTGTTACCTACGTGATAAATTGAGGAACCCGGGTCGGGGCCGTTAGCAGATAACTCAGCAATACTTGGCGCCCTGAAACCGCGTGCAATGTTTCCTTTCAGTAAAAATTCATCAGAGAAGTTGTATGTTGCGCCCAAACTTCCGGTTGCGCCTGAAAAAGTTTTGTTTAACCCATTAAACTGCTTATAAACATTAGGCGTGGTTGTTGGATTAGCCCCCGTATAAAGCGACGGGTAGAATACATTTGTAGAGTCAACATAAGCAGCCTGTTCGGTAACCGAGCGGCTGTCGTACCGGGCCCCTGCCGAAAGGTCTAATTTCCCAAAACTCTTTTTGATTACGGCAAAAGGGCCAATATCAAACTGGTGGTAGGCTGGGATCGGAAAAACTGTAGCCCCTTCAATGGTGTTGTTTTGGTATTGCCCGTTAACACCGGTTGTTATTTCATAGTCATTTCCTAAATTAAAATTATATTTAATATCGTAGGTATAGGTTGCTAAATGCAAATTCAGGCCCGGAATATCGGGTTCAGTAAAGTGGGTGTACTCGCGACGGTGGCTAAACTGGTAGCCAAGGTTAACAATCAGGTTCCCATTGCCCAATATAAAGTTGCTATTGTCGTAAATGCGATAAAGCTGAACATGCTGGTGCAAAGGGGTAATAGCATAAGAGTTCAATGCCGATTCAGAAACAATAGGCCGGTATGTATCAGCATCGGTAATTTGTTGCGTGAATTTACGGGTAACGGAGTCCCTGCTGCCATCTGGAATTTCCTGAAAATCATCAAATATGGATGCGTTCAGGTACGAAGAGCCCCATGATTTATTTAACCCGATCATCGCCCTGGCATCGCCCTCCTGGTAACCTGTATGGAAAACACGGCCGTCATGGGGATTTTGAAAATCTTTGGCTTCTTTGCCTGATATGATTGTTCCCCAAACAAGTCCGTTTTGATTTCCGTATAACCTGAATGAACCATTCATCAATCCCTGGTTTGTGCCGTAAATGCCCTGAACTGACCCTAATATTTTGCCATCAGGTACAGGTTGTGGCGTAATCAGGTTAACCACCCCCCCAATAGCATCTGATCCGTAACTTAAACTTGCCGGGCCTTTAATAACTTCTATCCGGTCAATAGAATTTTGGTCAACTTCAATGCCGTGTTCGTCACCCCATTGCTGACCTTCCTGGCGTATGCCGTCCTCGGCGGTAACCACCCTGTTATAACCCAAACCATGAATAAATGGTTTTGAGACGTTTGGGCCGGTAGTAACTGCGCTTATACCAGGTAAATTGGCTATTTCATCAATAACATTCCCGGATGCAGACCGCTCATCGAGAAAGGCTTTACCAACAGCAATCATCGGTACCGGATCGCGTTTTATTTCAGTGGCTTTGCTTACCCCTGTGATAACCACTTCGCCCGCCTCTATTGACGAGGCCTGCAATTGAACATTAAGTGTCGTTGTTTTTGTAAAATCAACCCTTTGGTTGAAGGTTGCGTAACCTAAGTAGGTTACCTGAACCAGGTAAACGCCCTTAGGTAAACGATTTAAAGTGTAATGGCCGTTAACATCTGTAACAGCACCGCTTCTTAAATCCGGGATACTTACCGTAGCGCCGGCAATCGGTTTGCCATCTGCCTTATCTGTCACAGTACCCGTTAACGTTCCAATGACGCCATCGTCCGGCGCTAATTTTGGGGTTGCAAATGATAGTGACGATGTAAGAAAAAGTATTGCAGATAATAGTAATAATCGAATGGTGACTTTCATGTTAATTTTAGTAGAATTTTATTGAAATGAGATTTTATTCATAACAGCATAATTTGATACGCGTATGATTATAAAATCCGTTTATAAACTTTTTAATACATGAGTAATTAGCATGTATCAAACTATTGTTTCAATTTAATGCACAAAGGCCTTTTCAGCTTTTAGCTTTAAACAAAATAGTTCGAACTTGGAGGGGCGCGTCCGCAGGAGAGAATGAGCTGGATGCTCGTGAAGCTATATTCAACGCTTTTAAAAACATGCCCAATAGCAGCAACAGGATTAAAATAGATCTGTGTAGTGCTGACCATCGTATTGTGATGCATCACATCACACAAATAACACTTTTCGCTTACAGTATGCCTGGGAATATTTTTAGCAATACCGAATGATTTACCTGCACCCTTAACAATACTATGCCGATGCGCATACACCATGTACTGTCCCGCAATAAAACAGATCAGCAATATCCTCGAACAGATAATATGATATTTATGCGTTTTCAAATCAGCGGTTACCGTTTTTGTAATTTTCAACAAAGATAGTTAATAATAGTTTCCCTAAAATCATTAAAACGTAACAAAGCTGTTAAATGCAACGTTATTGCGTCATTGGTCATTGTGTCATTGGTCATTGGTGCATAGTTCTTTAGTATTTGCTTAAAAATAGATTACGATAATCTGTCATACAGGATTTTTAATCATGAAAAGTTATACTATCAGTATATTACCGTACCGTAATTTGTCAATCCAATGATCCCAATGACCAATGACTAATGACCAATGACTATCTTTGCCCCATGAAACCTGCCGAGATCAATTTAAAATGGAGTGCGTTGCAGCAAAGGATTGCTGAGGATTTTGATAACGAAAAGCCGGATATAAAAGTAATGCTGTTCCTCATTGGGGTGCAGGAGCTTGGGCAGGGGCCAAAAAAGTTCAGCAAGCGGCAAAAGGAAGAGCTGATGCATATTGCCAATTGTAGATTGTTCAGTATGCTGGGCTTTTATGAGCTGGAAGGGCTCGACCAGGACGGCTGGCCGCATTGGAAACTGGTGAAAACCGTGCCCAATTACACGCTGCTTGAACAGGAAATGATGATAAAATCGTTGATAATTACTTATTTTGAGGAAATTGGTGAGTAGTTGATTAGGTTGATTAAGTGAGTGGTTGATTGTGTTGTCTCTATTGCTATCGAATGAGTTATTTTTTTAACTTATTCAACCCAATCAACCTAATTTAACTTAATCAACCAATTGACGCAACCTGATCAACTAAAAACCAATATGCGAAAACTTTTAACCACAGGCTTATTGCTTCTTGTCATGGTGGCGGCATTTGCCAAAGGGCCTAAAAACCAGTATGTGCGGATAAAAACCAGCTACGGCGTTTGTATTATCCGTTTGTATAACGAAACCCCAAAACACAGGGATAATTTTATTAAACTTGTTAAAAAGGGTTTTTATAATGGCACTTTATTTCACAGGGTGATACAAAACTTTATGATCCAGGGCGGAGACCCTGACTCAAAAGATTCACTGAAAGCGAAACCGGGGGCCGAACTCGGCAACGGCGATGTGGGTTATACCGTTCCGGCAGAGTTCAGGGACAGCCTTTTTCATAAAAGGGGAGTGTTGGCGGCTGCCCGTGATGATAACCCGGCAAAAGCCTCCAGCGGCTGCCAGTTTTATATTGTGGAAGGTAAACGCTTTACTGACGGCAAACTGGATACCCTGGAGCAAACAAGATTAAAAGGTCGCAAAATACCTGAATGGCAGCGCGAATATTATAAAACGGTGGGCGGCGTACCGCACCTTGATCAGAATTATACGGTATATGGTGAAGTAGTTACCGGTATAGATATGGTGGACCGCATTGCCGCTGTGAAAAAAGACAAAAACGACCGTCCCCTTGCAGATGTGAGTATGACTATTGAGTTGCTGAGCAAAAAAGAATGTAAGCAGCTGGATGCGATACTTGGGCTTTAGCGCACGAGGCCACCTTATTTCGAATTTCGGAATTTCGATTTCGGAATTATTTTTTGATTTTGGATATTTTATTTGTCATTTGGGGCTTTGGCATTTTTATCATGCAGGCTCCGGTAAATAATTCTTAAATTCGGGATCGAAAAGTCGAAATAAATCACACATATAATTAATTCTTAAATCCGAAATCGAAATTCCGAAATCCGAAATGAAAATAATCACCTACAACGTTAACGGTATCCGCTCTGCAATGAGCAAAAACTTTTTGGGCTGGCTGCAGGCTTCTGATGCCGATGTAGTTTGCTTACAGGAAATTAAGGCTTCACCTGATGTGCTCACCGATCTTGGCTTAATTGAGCAGCTGGGCTATGAGCATTACTGGTACCCTGCCGAAAAAAAAGGGTACAGTGGTACGGCTATCTTTAGCAAACAAACGCCAAAGCATGTTGAATACGGTTGCGGAATCAGCGATTATGACCGGGAAGGCCGTAATATCCGGGTTGATTTTGATGAAGTTTCGGTAATGAGCGCCTATTTCCCGTCCGGCTCAAGCGGCGACGACAGGCAGGCCTTTAAATTCCGCTTTTTAGATGAATTTGGTAAATACCTGGAGTTATTACAATCACAATACCCAAAATTGGTGGTTTCCGGCGATTATAACATTTGTCACCGCCCTATAGATATTCATAACCCGAAATCAAATGCCAATTCCTCCGGCTTTTTACCCGAAGAACGCGAATGGATGGAAAACTTTATTGAATCAGGCTATATTGATACATTCAGGCATTTGAACAAGGAGCCGCATAACTACACATGGTGGAGTTTCCGTGCAAATGCAAGGGCAAAGAACTTAGGCTGGCGGATTGATTATAATATGGCTACGAAAGCACTTGAAAACAATATAAAAAGGGCTGCGATTCTGCCCGAGGCAAGGCATTCTGATCATTGCCCGGTATTGCTGGAACTGGAGTTTTAGACGTTTTGGAGTGATAATATCAAAAAAAACGCAATGAATCTTCTTTTGAATATTAGTTAAGAGAGGGTGTAAAATAAACTGTGTCAGTTAAAAATCAAA
>JBIOHE010000135.1:0-10791 GCA_044448725.1 Sphingobacteriales bacterium
AAAATCCCAGATGGTATGATCAAGGTCGAAGAAAATGTGTTTGTATATTTTAGAATTACGGGTTGGGATTTTAGAATTCATTTTTTATATGCCGGGATCGGATCAATCATTAAAATAAAGCCAAAGCTAAACTTTTCAAATGCTAAATCCGAAATCGGTCATCCAAAAATCCCATGCAATTTAGGAATTGGATTCCCAAATTGCATAGAAATTGAGTTAAAAATAAGTGCAATGAACTTAAAGTGTGAGTGGGTATTTTCTACGATTATTTTTATTATTCCTGCAAATCTCTGATAAAATTATAAAATTGCAGGAATGTTTTATTTTAACCATTTCTCATGTTGGAGTTTAACCTGATCATGACTTAACTGATTGTTACTGCTAAAACTTTCCTCATAAGCTATCAGCAAATCTTTTTTTGATCTTCATTAAGATTATTCCAAAGATGCCCGTTTTGGTCTGTATTGATTTTTTTGATCAATTGATAACAACGCTGCAAAAGCTGTTCACCCTCAATACTAACAATCAAATGATGAAATTCATCTTTTATTTTCATGGTGTAATTCTAAAATCTCAACCGTAAATCCTCTCAAATTTTCTCCCCAAAAGCCAGGTTCCCTGCATCGCCAAGGCCGGGTACAATATAGGCTTTGCTGGTCATTTCCTCATCAATGGCGCAAAGCCACAGGCTTGCTTTCGGCAAATTGGCGCGCACGTGTTCCACCCCTTCAGCGCTTGCTATAATAACTGCAATATGCAACTCTTTAATGTCAAACTGCGCTATCAGTTCCTTGCAAACCTTTACCATACTTTGTCCGGTGGCCAGCATGGTATCGCACATAATCAGTGTTTTGCCATCCAGGTCGGGTGTCGAGATATGATCTATATTGATGATAAAAGCGCCATTCTTCCTTACTTTACGGTAGGCCGTCGCAAAAACAGAAGCTGATTTATCAAAAAAATTCAAAAATCCCTGATGAAACGGTAGCCCGGCGCGTAAAATTGTACCTAAAACCGGCTGGCCCTCCGGCAGATTAACATTGGCTATACCGAGCGGCGTTTGCACCTCTTTCTCCGTATATTTTAATGTTTTACTGATCTCATAAGCCAGTATTTCGCCAAGCTTTTCCTCGTTGCGCCTGAAACGGGCCTTATCCTGCTGTACATTAACATCGCGCAATTCAGCTAAAAACTGGTTGCCGATGGTATTGGTTTTGTTCAGTGTGAAAATCATGATTTTAGAGATTGGAGGTTAGAAGATAGTCGAATTAATCCGGTTAAGCAAATATAACCCTATTAACGATTAAATAAAACATCCATTGCAAAACCGTATTCCTTACCGCACGAGGGTTTTAGAGACGACCTATAGAACTATAAGGGTCAATAACATGGAGGCCTTGTATGTTAGTAAAATCAGAAGTATTGCGGGAAATCAGCATGGCTTCGCCTGTTTCTTTAGATAATGCCCCGGCCAGTTCAGAAAGTTTTTTCTTGGGTCCCGGTTCAATGTTTACCAACCCCTTAAGATCCTGATGTTTTTGAGTAATCACTTCCCAATCGGTAATTGGAACAAATACTCCGGTATTATTCCCGTACCCATCCTGTATTACCTGTCGTTTCATATTTCTATTGGTGTTAGTCAATTTTATTGATACGCAGTTTGTGTTTCTATGTAAGTAAGTAAGCAAATATACGTACCTGAATGAGTAATTAAAAATTAAAAATCTCACTTTCCTGCTGACATAAGGTTGTCATTACTGTCCATTACTTTTGATCTCGTAAAGAAATTGTAAAGATTCGGGTTGTTGTTTTTAAAACTAATCACTAACCTCCAATCTCTAATCACTATTACGTATTTTTGCTTTAATCCATGAACTTCAGCTTAACATCCCAATATTCACCCACAGGCGACCAGCCCGAAGCCATTAAGCAACTGGTTACCGGCGTAAATAATAATGATCCCTTCCAAACGCTGCTTGGGGTTACCGGCTCGGGCAAAACATTTACCATTGCCAATGTTATAGCCCAAACGCAAAAGCCCACTTTAATATTAAGTCATAATAAAACGCTTGCCGCGCAATTATATGGCGAGTTCAAGCAATTTTTCCCGGAGAATGCGGTAAACTATTTTGTTTCGTATTACGACTATTACCAGCCGGAAGCATTTATCCCCACCACTAACACCTATATTGAAAAAGACCTGCAGATAAACGAGGAAATTGAAAAACTGCGCCTGCGCACTACATCGGCATTGATGTCGGGCCGGCGCGACGTCATTGTTGTTTCCTCTATCTCCTGTATATACGGTATGGGTAACCCGGAGGATTTTATGGACTCGGTTTTCCGTTTCGCAGTGGGCACCCGCATCAGCCGGAACGCTTTTTTACACCGTTTGGTTGAGATTTTATATTCGCGCACCACAGCCGATTTTAAGCGGGGTACCTTCCGGGTAAAAGGCGATGTGGTTGATATTTTCCCGGCTTATATGGATGTGGCTTACCGGATCTCGTTTTTTGGGGATGATATTGAAGAGCTGAGCACCTTTGATGTAGATACCGGTAAAACCATCGAAAAAATGACGCACATGGTGCTGTTCCCGGCCAATTTATATGTAGCGCCAAGGGAACGCTTTACCCAATCTATCTGGGCCATACAGGAAGAACTGGAAACCCGCAAAAAACAATTCATCGGTGACGGCAGGTTCCTTGAAGCAAAACGGCTGGAAGAAAGGGTTAACTACGACCTTGAAATGATCCGCGAACTGGGTTATTGCTCGGGTATTGAAAATTACTCCCGCTTTTTCGATGGTCGCAAGCCGGGCGCAAGGCCATTTTGTCTGCTTGATTATTTCCCTGATGACTATTTGATGGTGATTGATGAGAGTCATGCCACGGTACCGCAGATCAGGGCTATGTATGGCGGTGACCGCTCCCGTAAAACATCCCTGGTGGAGTACGGCTTCCGCCTGCCTGCCGCATTGGATAACCGCCCGCTCAATTTCCAGGAGTTTGAAAAGCTGGCGCCGCAAACCATTTATGTAAGCGCCACCCCCGGCGATTTTGAACTCGAAAAATCAGGCGGCGTGGTGGTGGAACAGGTGATCCGCCCAACCGGCCTGCTTGATCCGGTAATTGAGGTAAGGCCCGTAATAAACCAGGTGGACGACCTGCTGGAAGAAGTGGATAAAACCATAAAAATGGGCGACCGCGTGCTTGTAACCACGCTTACCAAGCGCATGTCGGAAGAACTGGCAAAATACATGGACAGGCTGGGCATAAAATGCCGTTACATCCACTCGGAAGTTAAAACACTGGACAGGGTGGAGATATTGCGTGGCCTGCGCCTGGGCGAGTTTGACGTACTGATAGGCATTAACCTGCTGCGCGAAGGCCTGGACCTGCCCGAAGTGTCCCTGGTTGCCATTTTGGATGCCGATAAAGAAGGTTTCCTGCGTTCGGAACGTTCGCTGATACAAACCATCGGCCGCGCGGCACGAAACGACCGGGGCCGGGTAATTATGTATGCCGATAAGGTAACTGACTCGATGCAGATCACCATGGACGAAACCAACCGCCGCCGGGATATACAGATAGCTTATAATACTGAACACGGCATAACGCCAAGAACAATCGGTAAATCCAAAAGTGAAATTATGGAGCAAACCTCGGTGATGGACTTTAAAGGCGGGGTGCAAAAAGCTTATGTGGAAATGGATATGGCCTCCCTTGCCGCCGACCCGATTGTGCAATATATGACCAAACCCGATCTGAAAAAATCCATCGAAAACACCAAAAAGGAAATGCTCGCCGCCGCCAAAAACATGGACTTTTTATTAGCCGCCAAACTGCGTGACGAAATGTTCGCGCTTGAAAAAATGATGGAAGATAAGTTTTGATGGGATGGATCTGCGGATGTGACAACTTTTGAAAAGTTGTCACATCTAAAAACGCTTTGTAATTCGGGATGTAAATATGTTTTTCGTAAATTAGCATAATGGAACTTGGAACACTTGAGAAGAAAATAGCAAAACTACCCGAAAAGCCCAAATTAAAGGTGGAGTTTTTTGTTGATACCCTGATCAGCAAGACCAATGGTATCGAAAAAACAACTTCTACTGCAAATAACAGTGGATATGGGAGTTTAAAGGGTCAGATTTGGATGTCAGATGACTTTAGTGAGCATTCACAAGAAAAACCCAGGCAAAAAAGGGAATTTGGCGGTCTTAATGGCTTTGTTACTTATATGGCTGATGATTTTGATGCGCCATTAAATGATTTTAAAGATTATATGTGAGTATGCGTTTTTTTTAATTGACCGGCTTATAATCACCCAAGTACTTATTGAAGACATAAAAATCATTTCTGCTGACAAGGCATTTCAGGCTTATCCGGTGCAGGTTATTTGGTAATGAACTAAAATCCCGAAAAGCACTCTTTTGTTCACTCAACATCATTACGTTTTGCCTCACCCAACCCTCTCCAAAGGAGAGGGCTTTAAAAAAGGGCACAGCTAAAGCCCTCTCCTTTGGAGAGGGTTGGGTGAGGCTTTTGGAGAGGATTTAGGTGAGGCTTTGTTAACCCAACATCATTATTTCACTAATAACTTGTTAGCCCTTCAAATTTTCACTAAATAAGCGTACCTTTGCGCCAAATTTAGAGGCGCATATAAATGCAAAAAATAAGAAACATAGCGATCATCGCACACGTTGACCACGGCAAAACCACCCTGGTTGATAAGATATTACACAGTTGTTCAATTTTCAGGGATAACGAAACAACCGGTGAACTGATACTGGATAACAACGACCTTGAACGCGAACGCGGTATTACCATCGTTTCAAAAAACGTTTCGGTACGGTATAAAGATGTTAAGATTAACATCATCGATACCCCCGGTCACGCTGACTTTGGCGGTGAAGTGGAACGCGTATTGAAAATGGCCGACGGCGTTTTATTGCTGTGCGATGCTTTTGAAGGCGCTATGCCCCAAACCCGTTTTGTAACCCAAAAGGCTTTGGCTTTAGGCTTAAAACCTATTGTGGTTGTAAACAAGGTGGACAAAGAAAACTGCCGCCCCGAAGAAGTTTACGAACAAATATTTGAATTATTCTTCAACCTTGAAGCTACCGAAGAGCAACTGGATTTCCCGGTGATCTACGGTTCGTCAAAACAAGGCTGGATGAGCACCGACTGGAAAGTGCCTACCGATAACATTTTCCCTTTAATGGACGCCATCCTCGAAAATATCCCTCCCGCCCCTATCAGCGAAGGTACTTTACAGATGCAGATCACCTCACTGGACTATTCATCCTTTGTGGGCCGTATCGCCATTGGCCGTGTTGCCCGTGGCACCATCAAAGAAAACATGCCGGTATCGCTTGTAAAACGCGACGGCACAATTCAGAAATCAAGGATAAAAGAACTATATACTTTTGAAGGCCTCGGTAAGGTAAAAGCAACCGAAGTAAGCTCCGGCGATATTTGCGCCGTTGTTGGTATTGAAGGTTTTGATATCGGCGATACCATTGCTGATTTTGAAAAACCGGAACAACTGGAAGTTATCCATATTGATGAGCCTACCATGAACATGCTGTTCACCATCAATACTTCGCCGTTTTTTGGTAAAGAAGGTAAGTTTGTGACTTCACGCCACCTGCGCGACCGCCTTTACAAAGAAATGGAAAAGAACCTGGCGCTAAAGGTTGTTGAAACCGAATCGCCTGATTCGTATTTAGTATATGGCCGTGGTATCCTTCACTTATCCGTATTGATAGAAACCATGCGCCGCGAAGGTTACGAACTTCAGGTTGGTCAGCCACAGGTAATTGTCAAAGAAATTGATGGTGTTAAATGTGAGCCGGTTGAAACTTTAATTGTAGATGTACCCGGAGAAGTTGCCGGCAAGGTAATTGAGCTGGTAACACAGCGCAAAGGCGACCTGCTGGTAATGGAACCAAAAGGCGACCTCCAGCATTTGGAGTTTGAAATTCCTGCCCGCGGTATCATCGGTTTGCGTAACAACGTATTGACTGCCACTGGCGGCGAAGCCATTATGGCCCACCGCTTTAAATCTTATGAACCATGGAAAGGCAGTATCCCCGGCCGCTTAAACGGCGTGCTGGTATCTATGGATACCGGTAAAACAACTGCTTTTGCAATTGATAAATTACAGGACCGCGGTCGTTTCCACATCGATCCGGGAGTAGATATTTACGAGGGCCAGGTTTTGGGCGAGCACATCCGCGACAACGATCTGGTGATTAACCTTACCAAAGGCAAGCAGTTAACAAACATGCGTGCGTCAGGCAGCGATACCAACGTACGTATAGCGCCGGCTATTAAATTCTCACTGGAAGAATCAATGGAGTACATACAGGCTGATGAATACATTGAGGTAACACCGCAAAGCATTCGCCTGCGTAAAATATTTTTGAATGAAAACGAGCGGAAGGTAAACTCAAAGAAGTTCCAGAACCAGTAATTTTAATTCAGCATAAAAAAGCAAAGGGCTTTCTGTTATTCACAGAAAGCCCTTTGCTTTTTTATAGTACCAGTATTTTAATCATAAAAAGTTTAGTATCGTCAGATATTATTAGGTAGTTTTGATCAATCTAAATTTATTATCTTAAAAAAAACACTATCGTGAAAAAATTATTTTTTCTAACCCTTATCGCGGTTGCTGCGCTGAATTCATGTACAAAAAAGCATAACCCGGTACCTGCACCCAAAATTGACAGTTTAAAAGTAGGGCTGGTTGCTTATTATCCTTTTAACTTTGATAGCGCAGTTGATTCATCAGGGAACGGCAATGACGGAACTATTTATAACATTACTTCTGTTCCGGACAGGTTTGGGAAAGCAAATTCAGCTTATTATTTCAACGGCGTGGATAGCTATATCGATATAAAAGACAACCAGGCGCTCCGTTTAAGTAATACTGATTTTACGTTAAACTACTGGGTAAACCTTGATGAATATATCAGCCTTTCGGGCAGTGCGGTTTTAGCGAAAAACAATGGCCCAAACCAGAATGGCTGGAATACTTCAATTACCGGCTATGGTTTTGCATTTAATTCGCCCAACAATTATGGTCATGCCTTCTATAATGTTTCAGGAGGCCCTGATCCGTATGCAGTTGGCAATCAGGTTATTGCAACTGCTAATTGGGGCATGGTTACCGTTCAGTATAATTTAAATAAACAGCAAATTAGTATTTATATAAATGGCGTATTAGACACAACAGTTTCAAATATACCAACGCCTAACGCCAATACCAGTGTCGATCTTTTTATTGGTAAAAACAGCTATGTTGATCCTTCGCGGAATACACCGGCGTATTTTATTAAAGGGAAACTGGATGATATAAGGATATACAACAGGATACTTAGCAATAGCCAAATTCAACAACTGCATAGTTTGACCTATTAAGATATGTTCTAACTAAACAAACATTAGGGCCTCCAATATCGGGGGCTCTTTGTTTTTTAATACCTTTGCCAAAATATGCGCATCCCCAACATCCCAGGTTTTGATCAAAAGGCATTTGAAAAGTATTTTAAAAATACCGGGATGCTGTTTGTTGGCCGCGTAGGCAGCCTGGTGATAAAAATGATCGTCAGTATTGTACTGGCGCGATACCTGGGCAGGCAATTTAATGGCGTTTTGGCTGGCGGGACCGTGTATATTTACTTTTTTTCGGCCATTGCCACACTCGGACTCGATCAGTTCATCGTTAAAGAACTCCATCAATTTCCCGAAAACCGCGACCAGATACTGGGTACATCCTTCTGGATGAAAGTATTTGCAGGGTTTTGCTGTATCCCTTTAATTTACATCGCCTATCTTATCTACCCTGCCCAAAAAACACCCTATAGCTACGTCTTTATATTCTCATTTATTGGCATAATACAGGCTTTTACAGTAATTGATGCCTACTTCCAGTCGCAGGTACAATCAAAATATATCATGCAGGTGCAAATAGTGGGAAACCTCACATCAGCAGTTGTGAAACTGTTCCTGATATTTAATAAAATGCCGTTGGTTTGGTTTGTATATGCCTACACTTTTGATTTTCTGTTGATATCCGCCGGCTATTATTTCACCTATCAGCGCAAAAGAAGGAGTGTTTTTAATTGGTCCTTCAACTTTAAACTGTCCCAAAAGTTGATCAAATACTCATGGCCGCTCATCATTTCCGGAATAATGGTTGCACTTTACATGAAGATCGACCAGATCATGCTGCAAAACATGTACAGTGTTAAGGAAGCCGGAGCCTATGCCACAGTTGCTAATTTAAGCGAAGCCTGGAATTTTATACCTGCGGTGATCGTAACCTCCCTGTTCCCGGCTATTTTAAATGCTAAAAGGGATGATGCCGCACGTTATAAAAAACGCATACAGCATTTGTACGATCTGATGGTTTATATCAGCTTGCCGGTGGCTATCATTATAACCTTTGCCGCGCCATTGATCTATAAATTATTTACCCCCGAATATGCTTATGCCGCGCCAACCTTAGCCGTGCACATTTGGTCAGGTGTTTTTGTTTTTTTGGGGGCAGCCAGCAGCCAGTATTTAATTGCCGAAAATTTCAATAAACTTACATTTATCCGTACCGGCTTTGGCGCAATAGTTAATATTGTGCTGAACCTGATTTTAATACCGCACATGGGGATGATGGGCGCAGCCATTGCAACTTTAGTTGCTTATGCAAGCGCAACATTCTTTATCGTATTTATTCCAAAAGTTAACGACCAGGCCGTGATGATGTTTAAATCATTATTTTTAATTTCGCTGGTTCAAAAAATCATTAAACGATGAGTAATAAACTTAATTTACTGTTTAAAGTATTTACAAGCCCCAAAAGGCTGCGCACGCTGCTTTCCTTTAATGATAAAGGTTATCTGGATGAAATCGGCTGGTTCAACGCCTTCGACAGCAAATCGCCGGTTGACCAGGACAACAATCCGATTCCATGGGTTACGTATTCGTTTATTGATTTTATAAAGGAAAGATTAAACCGCCAGCATACTGTTTTTGAATTTGGGTCGGGTAACTCAACTTACTTTTACGCTAAATATGCAGGGATTGTAGTTTCTGTGGAACATGATAAAGAATGGTATGATAAAATACTGGGCACCAAACCCGAAAATGCTGAATTGATCTATTGCGAACTGATCAGGGATGGCGACTATTGCCGGATGCCTTCAAAACTGGACGAAACCTTTGATATAATTATTGTTGATGGCCGCGACCGCGTTAATTGCTGTAAACAAGCGGTTAAAGCAGTATCAGAAAAAGGAGTGATCGTTCTGGATGATTCGGAGCGGGAGTTTTATAAAGACGGCATTAATTACTTAAAAAGCAAAGGCTTTAAGGAATTAGCCTTCACCGGTATTTCACCGGGATTATTTTACCGCAAGGCAACATCCGTTTTTTACAAGCCCGAAAACTGCCTCAATATTTAATATGACTGAACAGATCATCAGCGGCAACGTTAAAACCGCATACGACGAATTTTACCAACAGCACGATGAAGCCTGGCGTATGCTGGGTGCAAAATACAAAGCGCAACATATCATCGATGTTTGCAAAGGTCATCCTTTTAAAAAAGTACTGGAGGTTGGCGCAGGCGACGGCAGTATTTTAAAATTCCTGGCTGATGCCGGCTTCGCACCGGAGTACCATGCCGTTGAAATTTCGGACAGCGGGGTGGCACATATCCTGGCAAGAAACATAAAAGGTGTAAAATCGGTACAGGTTTTTGATGGCTATCATTTACCCTTTGAAGATAACAGCGTTGATCTTATCATCCTGTCGCATGTGCTGGAACATGTGGAGCATGAACGCCTGCTGCTTCGTGAAATAAAGCGGGTGGCGCGTCAATGTATCATCGAAGTTCCGCTTGATTACCGGCCCGGGGTTGACAAAAGGATAAAACATTTCCTTGCGTATGGGCATATCAACGTTTATACCCCAACTTCCCTGCGCTATTTACTGCGCACTGAAGGTTTTGAAATCGAAAAAGATCTTACATCGCTCATTGAACCCGAAGTAACCAGGTTCAATACCTACATCAATCAAAAAAAACAAAAAAGTTTTATCACGAATTTGAAAATTTCAGGGGAGTTTATGGTAAAAAATAGCCTCGGCCAAATATTCGGGAACAAAAAGAAAGAGCAATTAGCTAACGCTTATACCGTTCTTTGTAAAAAAGCCGGCGACCAGGTAAGTATATTTTAGGCCTCTTCAAAATTCTCTCCAAACCTGCCTGTCGGCAGGCAGGGGAGAGAACTTTGAAGAAAGGTGTTTGTTTTAAAAGCTCCCTCTCCTTTGGAGAGGGCCGGGGTGAGGCAAATTCGTGAAATTCGCATAAATTCGTAAAAATTAGTGTTTATTCAATGCAAAAACTTGCACCCATAGCCTTATTTGTTTACAACCGGCCCGAGCATACCCGGCGGACCATCAGCTATTTGCAAAAAAACTTACTGGCCGACGAATCGCGGCTATTTATTTTTTCGGATGCCGCAAAAACTGATGACGATAAAACTAAAGTTGACCAGGTTAGGCAACTAATTAATGATGTTACCGGCTTTAAATCGGTAAAAGTTATCTCCCGGAATGAAAATCTTGGCTTAGCCAATTCTATTATCAGCGGGGTTAGCCAACTGGTAAATGAATACGGCAATGTAATTGTTTTTGAAGACGACCTGCTTTCGTCACCCTTTACCCTTCAATATTTTAATGAAGCGCTTACCCGCTATGCTGAAGAAGAAAGGATAATGCATATCGG
>JBIOHE010000136.1:0-10704 GCA_044448725.1 Sphingobacteriales bacterium
CATTCTTAAAGTTTGATGGGAAAATCACCTTTAAGATACTGATTTTCAGGGCTTTAACCAAATTTATCCACAAGTAAACCACTCATTATCAATCTTTTATCCAATAAAGTTATCAACATATTTTAACCCTTGATTCGCATAAATCACTAATTCAATAATTAACAAAACACATGTCAATTTACAATAAAATAAACGCCGGGTTCAGTTTAGGAACTGCATCGCCTGTTACAGCCGGCATTGAGGATGTCATCTACATCTTTAACCAGGATGACTTCACCCTAACCTATGATACCACAAATCCGCTTATAGTAACTGGTATAACAGCTATAGGCACTGCAAACATATACAAATTTGAAGGCACCAACAACAGTTTTAACACCATCTCCAAATTGGCTAAAACTCCGGTTGGACCGCGCTATACAGAGGAAATAGACTTCAACATTGCCGGTTTCTCTGTAGACATTAAAGCACAGCTGATGGCAATGGGTTATGGTCGCGTGTGTGCTATAGCGGTAAACAACTACAACTCCAGCGATTCGGCCATTGAGCTATTTGGGGCGGTGAATGGTTTGATACTTACCGATGCTGAACGCACGGCTGCTGATGAAACGCTTGACGGAGGCTACAAACTGAAACTAACCAATCCCGATAAATTGAGGGAGCCATACCCGCCGCGCGCAGTATCAATAGCGCCAACCAGCGGAAGCGCCACCCATGCAAGTACTCTTGCTGCAATTGAGGCTTTCGTAGCTGCGTAATCATTGGGTCATTTAGTCATTAAGTCATTGAAAGATTGGGCACTATTTTTAATCCCCCAGTCCTAATGACTTAATGACGCAATGACCTAATGACCTGACCCGATGACAATAAATCTGTGAAATCATAAATAAATCTGTGTAATCAAAAGAAATGAAAACATACCTGCCACAAATAGAGCGGAGGATATTGGTACGTCCAAATCAAACATTCGGCATACTTAATTACGACCTGGATAATGCTTATCCGCAACGCATGCTCGAACTGGTAGCTGCCTCCCCTACAGCTAAAGACTGCTGGAACAAAAGGGCTAAATTTATATCAGGCAATGGTTTCGAAGAACCGGGTTTGGGTAAACAGGTTATTAATCAAAAAGGCTTAACACTTGCTAAACTTTTAAAAGCTATCGCCACAGATAAAGCGTTGTTCACAGGTTTTGGCATCCATGTAAATTATAATGCCAATTTTAAGATAAGCGATGTAAACTACGTAAAATTTGAGGACATCCGTATGGGTGATACCGATAACCCTGTTACTAAAGATAAGTATGCTCTTTATTCGGACTGGGGCAGAAAGACCTGGAAAAACATCATGCGCAGCAAGATCACTTTCCTTGATAAATTCAACCCGGATGAAGCGGCGATAAAAGATCAGGTTTTGGCGGCTGGGGGTTGGCAAAACTATAAAGGACAATTGTTTTATTTCAATCCTGAAGTAGATGATTATCCGCTTATTGAAGCCGATTCGGTATGGGAAGATTTTGAAACCGAAGCCGGGATAAAGATCTTTAATAACCGTGAGGTAACTACCGGCTTTTTGCCATCCACTATGCTGTTTATGCAATCGCGGCGCGAAGAAGCAGACAACAGTCGCCCGGATGAAGGTGAGATGCCTTACAGCAATGCACCGTCCCAGCTCGAAAAAGACCTCGGATCATTCCAGGGAGCCAAAAGTGCACAAAAGATTATTGTTATTGAGTACGAAGATGAAACCTCAAAACCAGAATTTCAGTCCTATTCTATCCAAAACAATGATAAACTTTTCGCAACCACCGAAAAATCGGTTGAAACCCGGATTATCAAAGGCTTTTCGATCCCAAAAGAACTGATCAATGCCGAAGGGACATCAGGCTTAAGCAATGGTGGAGAAAAGAAAGAGGCAATACGCGAATTCAATGATAACACGGCGCCTGAAAGGCTGGAATTGTCGGAAACTTTTGCGGAAATATTCAGTCATTATTATACCGGCATCAACCCTGCCAATAACTGGAATATATTACAGGTTCCCGCAAATGTGGCCGATGATATTACCGGCATTAAAGCAGGTGCAAGTATAAACCAGTTGCTACTGGCTGATCTTCCTGCCGAAAACAAAATAGCCACATTGGTTTATGCGTACGGCTTTAAGACGGCAGAAGCGGAACAAATGGTGGCCCCCTAACCCCCCTAAAGGGGGAATAGAGGATCAATATTGACCATCAAAACTTAACAATTAACAAATCAAAAACTCCCCCTTTAGGGGGGCGGGGGGCTCAACCAATGAACTTAATCAACCAAACCACATTTCAGAATTACGAGGACCTATCGGTAAATATTAAGCCTGAACGCCTGAATGTATTTATAAAAAAAGCCCAGGACCTTGATCTGAAACCTTTTTTGGGCCATGCCTTGTACTATGACTTTATCCAGAACTTTAATAGTGACGGGACGATTCAGGATACTGCCCCTCAACCTTATAAAGACCTTTTAAACGGCAGCGAATACCTGGATAAATACGGTCACATCGTTTTATACGAAGGCCTGCTGCCAACGCTGGTGTATTTTACATTCGCCCGCTTTATTGAGGCCGATGCGGTACACTATACGGCAACCGGCCCGGTAATAAAGCATCATGACAATGGCGATGCCGTAGCTCCAAAGGATATTGTAAAACTGGTGCAGCAGCAACGCAGCGTAGCCAATGCCCACGCTAACGAGGTTGAAAAATTTCTTTGGGACAACAGGGTCGACTTCCCGCTATGGCGCTACAATGGCAAAAACAAAAGCGGCAGACAAGCAGGTCCGCGCATCCGCAGCATCGATAGGACAAACTTCAACTACCCATCGGGATTTAATCTGCCAAATGCCAGTGACTTCTTATTATTTACTGAATAGGCCTCACCCTGCAAGTTGCAAATCGGTGAAATCATCCCCAAATCGGTGTAATCAAAAAAAAATACTATGTCAGATAAAAAAATAAGCGAATTACCTGTAGCATCGTCCATCAACGCATCGGATATTTCTGTGCTGGTTGATGGCGGCGCCGACTACCAGTACACCTTTACCCTGCTGCTGGCTTTCCTGGAAGCTAACCTAACCTCAGGCGCCGGTATTTCTTTTGGAACCACCTTGCCTCAAAACACAACCGGCAGCAACGGTGATGTTTTTGTAAACACATCAGCCGGATCATTCGCTCAAAAGGTATCAGGCGTATGGACGGTTGTTTACACACTCCCCGCTGCCAGCGCCGCCGATGGCACTTTGCTTTACGGCGCCGGTTTGCCGGGATCATCAACAGGAAAAAATACAGATAGTTATATCAATACCCTAACTGGTATATTTTATCAAAAAACTACCGGGGCCTGGTCGCAGGTATTTTCAATGGCGACCGGGCCCCAGGGGCCTCAGGGTACTGCCGGAACGAACGGCACCAACGGTACCAATGGAAATACCATCTTATTCGGGACCACAAATCCATCTAACAGCAGTACGGGAGTCAACGGCAATTTTTATATAAACACCTCGTCCTATTATCTGTTTGGGCCTAAAACGGCAGGTAATTGGGGCGTTGGAAAC
This sequence comes from Sphingobacteriales bacterium, assembly GCA_044448725.1. GTDB lineage: Bacteria > Bacteroidota > Bacteroidia > Sphingobacteriales > Sphingobacteriaceae > Mucilaginibacter. Next base: position 3,591 of record JBIOHE010000136.1, read on the forward strand.
TCCATTATTGGTACCGGAATTGCAGAAGGAGGAACTACCGGCCAGGTACTGGCAAAGGTAAATGACACTGACTTTAACACCACATGGCAAGATAATTCCTTTGCTAATCTTTCTGGACAACCAACAGACAACGCCAACCTTGCCACAGCTATAACAACTTTGCAAGGCAATATTACTGCTGAAATTACAAGGGCCGAAGCCGCTGAAGGCAACAAGGTTGACAAAGCAACGGGTTACGGCCTAAGCAGTAATGACTACACCAACACCGAAAAAGCAAAACTGGCCAGTCTCAGTAATTATTTTGTCGGGGTGTTTGCCAGCGCTGCTGCTTTATCAACTGCCCATCCCACCGGACTTGACGGCCAGTATGCTGTAGTGGAAAGTACCGGATCGGATGCTGTAGAATATGTATGGGATACTGCCAATAATTTATGGGTAAAGGGCGGAACAGGGAGCGTTACATCGGTAAACAGCCAAACCGGGGCGGTAAGTTTAAGTACAGATAATATTGGTGAAGGCTCAGCAAACCTTTATTTCACTGCCGCCAGAGTAATTGCCTCAGTATTAAGCGGAATAAGCTTTTTAACCGGTGGCGCTGTTGTATCTACAGATACCGTTTTACAAGCCATTGGCAAGCTGCAGGTGCAGATCACCGCTTTGTTCCCTGCCGGTGGGCTATTAACGGGGTATGTCTCGGGGGCAGGAACCGTAGCGGCCACAGACACTATATTACAAGGCATCCAAAAACTAAACGGGAACAACGCATTGAAAGCGCCCCTCGCCTCCCCTGCCTTTACCGGAACACCAACGGCGCCAACCCAATCGCCCGGCGATAATACCACAAACATAGCCACAACGGCTTTTGTAACAGCTGCCGTGGGCAGCGGCGGAGGTGGCGGCAATAAAATATCCTACAATTTTTATCAATCAACCTTATGAGAAGTCAGGGAAGTCCGAAAGTCCGGGAGTCCGAAAGTCGGAAAGTAGCTACAGACAATCACTAATTCAATAAATCACTAATTAAAAATGACTTTCGGACTAATTCAACAATTCACTAATTCAATAATTCAACATTAACATGAACAGTTCATCAAATACCACATCTTTTGCTACGCTAACCGGCGCCTATCCCGCTATCAACCTGGCTTCGGGCTTAGCCATAAATACCGATACCCTGGTTGTTACGGGTGCAACAAATGCCAGTGTAGTGCTTGATATTTTGTTTAGAAATACAGACGGCACAAACATCAGGAACTTTGATATTATTATATGTCCTACCGGATCAAATAGCACGGCACAATATAACCGGACACAAATCGCCGTCCCTGCCAATGCAGGGAACAACGGCAGCGTTTCTTTAGCCTCGCTGGCGGCCCTTGCACCGCAATTATTTGATATTGACCTGGCAGGAAACAGGCTGATAACATTGGAAAGCACAATGTCGGTTTACGTAAGGAACAAAGCCGCCTTAACGTCTGATATTTATGTAATGGTTAAACAAAGGAGTTTTTAGGTGATGTGCGGATGTGCGACCGCGTGCCGCCTTCAGCTTTAGCGGTGGCGCAAAGAAGCTGCAAAAATTCAATAATTCAGCAATTCAATAATTCACTAATTAATAAATGCAGTCAGTATCAACAAGTCCATTTAATTTATCGATGCTGCGTAAGCACAATATCTGGTACACCATTAAAGATGGTAACTGGAGCGACCCTACAATTTGGATTGGGAATGGGAAAAGAAAGTATGGTGTTCCGCAGATGGGGGATGATGTTTATGTTAATCATAGTGTAGTAATGGACAGCAATATCCTGATTAATAACATGTATATATCAGGCTCATTAAAAGGGACGAGTATTAACGCTTATACAATAACGGTTAACGGAGATTTGCAGGTAAGTGGCAGTGGATTACTCGACCTTTCTTTACAGTACAATAATCTTGTGCTTAATGGGTATAACAACATAATTCCATCCGCCAATTTTAATGCCGGGAACTATTCAAAAGTCACCTATAATGCCACTACTTACAGTCAGGCAGTTTTGAACATTCCCTATAATAATCTAACCGCGCTCGGGGGGCAAAAATACCAGGTCGGCGATGTTACAGTTGCCGGCACATTTACCCAACAGAGCAATTATGAATGCGGGGCTTATAGTTTGACTGTAAACGGCAGTTCGACAATCGGGAACCTGTTTAACGGTACTTTTTCAAAAAATTCCGCATCGGGCAGTATTTTGTTTGTTGGTTTTGTTGATTTTGAAGGCCCCGTTGATCTAAGCATTGGTAATCCGAATATAGAGTTCAGAGGGGGATTTCAGATACATGCCTTCAACTTTAATATTGGAACCGGAACAACAACGTTTACGACTAATAATCAAACCATTACTTGCAGCTATTTTAGCAGTATATGGTATTCGCCAATAGTTATACAAGGAGCAATTACTGTAGCCTTAGCAGGAAGCGCCACATTCCAAACAAACAGTACGATAAACGGCACTGTTTCGGGTTCCACATTCAATAATATGGGAGTATTATATCTGGGTAATAGTGCTGCACCTATGACAACTGGTATATTTAATTATCAATATACCACGACTTCTACATTGGGATATGCCTTCAATGGGTCAGGTACTTTGCCTTATGGATCATACGCTAATTTAGTTATATCGGGTACGGGCACTAAATCATTGGGGGCAAATACGAGCGTAAACAGAAGTCTAACTATTACAAACGGGATTTTGGATTGCGCCGGTTGTAATCTAAGCGTATCGACTACTTTTACTTGTAACGGCGATTTTAGAGCGACTTCATTTAGTAACATACTTTTTATAGGTGCTGCTTTTTTTGGATCAGGAGTAACTACAGGTTTTGATTTAAGGACAGGGAATGCTAATGTAGAATTTAGGGCCGGCCTTGAAGTTCATGCATCATCTTGTTATACGGGTACAGGGATATTTTCATTTACGACTAACAGTCAAACGTTAAATTTTTCTGCATTTAATGGAGGTGTCTGTAACTGCAACATATTAGTAAGTGGTGCAATTTCTCTTTTGTTCTTAGGAAATACGGCCGCTCCCGGCATCGTCACAGGTGTGGTTAATGGTGATAATACTTCATCAATATTCAACAACGGCGGAACCTTTCAATATAACAATTCTCAGCAACCAATGCAAACAGGAAAATTATATTGCAATCAAGCTGCAAATACCTTCATTTACGGATTATCCGGAAACCAGGATATAACACCACCATCAGACAGCTTACCCGGTTACAAGAATCTGACTTTAAATGGTTCAGGAACAAAGAAGTTGTTGGGCAACGTGTCGGTGAAGGGAACGTATTCGCTACTACCTCCTGCGACACTCGACTCAAACGGATTTGCTTTAACCAACCCATAATTCACCCCTTGCCACTTCTCAATAAAACCCCATAAATAAAAAAATCATGCAAACATCATCATTATTCTCTCTTGACTTTAAGGATCTCGGAAAAGGTCTTTTAGTAGCTGTTGGCGGCGCAGCAATTGCCGCCGTAGAAACCAGTGTACAGGCTGGCACATTAACCTTTAGCTGGAAAGCCATTGGCGGCGCTGCCTTAGCCGCCGGATTATCATACCTGGTAAAAAACTTCTTTACCCCGGCCCAAACCATTATGCCTGCACGGTAGGTAAAAGCCTCACCCTGCCCTCTCCAACGGAGAGGGTTCTAAAAAAGCTCATAAAAAAGTCAATTAAAGAACACGCAAATCAAAGTCCTCTCCTTTGGAGAGGGTTGGGTGAGGCCTAATGAACAATAAACTAAAAACAAAAAATATGAAACTAAGCGAAAACGGATTTAAAATAATCAAAAACTTTGAAGGTTTGCGCCTCAATGCTTATCGTGATGTTGCCGGGGTATGGACCATTGGATATGGTTCAACCAGGTATCACGATGGCAAAACTGTAAAACCCGGCGACAAACTTGCAAGTGATGCTCAGGCCGATGCCCTTTTTCAAAACACGCTCGGTCAATATGAAGAAGCTGTGAACCGGTTTGTGAAAGTTCCGCTCACACAAAACCAATTTGATGCCCTTACCTCTTTTACCTACAATGAAGGCACCGGCGCACTCCAGGAATCGACCCTCCTGGTTAAACTCAATGAAAAAAATTACATCGAAGCGGCTGCCCACTTTTTAGTTTGGAACAAGATCACCGATCCTAAAACCGGTAAAAAAGTAGTGTGCGAAACCCTGGTGCAGCGCCGTAAAGAGGAAAGTCAATTGTTTTTATCGCCTGACAGGCATAATCTGTCTTAAAAAATGACAACACTGTTAAACCAAAAACCTGCAATCGGCATATTCAGCGGTATATCAAGCGGCATTTTATACTTTTTAAAATCATTATTCACAGATGACCTTATTTTAAAGTGGGTTGCCGGCCTGGGAATCTGGATGGGATTAATTGTCGCCCTGCTCACCGTTTGGCTGCGTGTTATCGAAATCAGGAAAAACAAGGATGAGAATCAAGGTTGAATATCTCTAATAGAATGACAACTCAATTATTAAAAATGAAAAAACTATTATTCTTTCTTCTCGCCTTTTCCCTTGCAGGCTGCGCCTCGATAGACAGGCAGGTATTTAAGGCCCGGCAAATATTCGACAAATACCCAAACGAAGCTGCTAAATATTGCGGCGATAAGTTCCCGGTCGCCGACAGCACAGTCAGTATAAAAACTGATACGATCAAAGGGAAAGCAATCGATTATACGCCGGCCCTAAACAGCCTGCAAATGCTATTGGATTCGGCTAAAGGAATTGCCGCTCAAAAACAAAGCAAAGTAACCGGACTGGCAGGACAACTCAGTTTTGCCAATACGCAGTTGAGCAATGCAAACAGAATTATAAACAGTCTCTCTGTCCAAATATGCACCATTAAAGCTGGTTACAAACCTTGCGGGGTTGATACAATAAGAAGCGCATATACTACCATAAGGTCGAACACCGCCAAAATAACGGCGTTGACAGATCAAATTGTGCAGGATGGACAGGACAAAGCAAAAATGCAAAACAACCTGCAGTATGAAACCACAACAGCGGCGCACCGTCTTTACTGGATCATTGGACTGAGTTTACTAATTGCTTCGTATTTTGCCGTCAAAATTTATACGTTCTTTAGCGGGGGAGCTATTGTAAATACTTTATTTCACTAAAACCCATAACCAGTTTGGCATCGTTGCCCATCTTTTTTCCGATAAAGTAAAATTTGAAGTGCCCGGGAGCAGATTCGAGCCTGTCTGCGGACAGGCTTCTTGCGAATACCACCCCCTCAAAGAGGTACGTCTACCAATCCTGCCGGCAGGCAGGTTCGCCAACTGGGCATTAATAAACTATAAAGTCTTAAGTCAAAAGATCAAAATTATTTTCAATTGACTTCAGACTTTTGGCTTAAGCCTTTCGACTTAATGAATGTGCCCAGGAGCAGATTCGAACTGCCACATCCTTGCGAATGCCACCCCCTCAAAGTGGTGCGTCTACCAATTTCGCCACCTGGGCATTAATGAACTATAAAGTCTTAAGTCAAAAGATCAAAGTCATTTCCAATTGACTTCAGACTTCTGGCTTAAGACTTTCGACTTAATGGATGTGCCCGAAGAGAGACTCGAACTCTCAAGAGACAATTCTCAACGGCTTCTGAGACCGCAACGTTTACCAATTTCGCCATCCGGGCATTATCAGGCTGCAAATATAATTTTTTAAAGTAAAAGCGACGGAAAATAAATATAAAAACCGATAGGTACTTTGTTAAAACCAATGTAAAACGTAAATTCGGAAATCAATTTATAAACTATGCTTAAAAAAATAGGAATTACTTTGCTGATGGCAATGACCTTCGGCTTTGTTGCATCGGCGCAAAAAGCCGATGCCATACTTGGAACCTGGGTTAACCCCAATGGCCAGGACCATATCCTGATCTACAAAAAAGGAAATAAATATTATGGTAAGCTCGACTGGATAAAATTCCCCAATGACGAAACGGGGAAACCGAAAACTGACAAAAAGAATCCCGATAAGGCATTGCAGTCGCGCCCCGATCTTGGGCTTGAATTATTAAAAGATTTCACATTTGTTGGTGATAATGTATATGAAGATGGCACTATTTATGATCCTAAAAGTGGCAAAACCTATAGCTGTAAAATGACATTAGAGGGCACAAGCCTGAAAATTCGCGGGTATATAGGCATCTCCTTATTTGGACGTACGGAAGTTTGGACAAGGGTAAAATGAAGATCGGCTATTTAAAAAGCATAGTCGTTTTATTCGGAATTTTAATGCTTTCTACAAGTTTAAAGGCCCAAACCATTGCGGTGTTGCAACAGGGCAAGCCCACCAGCATCCGCGGCCTTTCGGTAGTTGATGACAGCGTTGCCTGGATAAGCGGCAGCAAAGGAACCATAGCCATTACGCACGACGGCGGCAAAAACTGGGACTGGCAGCAGGTAAAAGGCTTTGAAAAAACAGATTTCAGGGATATTGAAGCTTTTTCGGATAAGGAAGCAGTGATCATGAGTTCTGGTACTCCGGCATTAATATTGAAAACTGTTGACGGCGGCGCAAACTGGCAGGTTAAATACCGCAATACTGATACCGCTTATTTTTTTGATGCGATGGATTTTGCTGATAAAAATCACGGTATGGTTTTGGGCGATCCCATTAAAGGCAAATTTTTATTGATGGAAACAAATGATGGCGGCGAAAGCTGGACGACTATTGACGACGCTCCCGTAGCCTTACCAGGCGAAGCGGCTTTTGCTGCCAGCGGAACCTGCCTTCTGTTTAACGGCCTCATCACCATAGTAACCGGCGGTGGCAGCAGTAGAGTGTTAATGTCGCCGGATAATCCCAAAAAAGTTTGGATGCCATTACGACTACCCCTAACTAACGGCAAACAAAGCAGAGGTGCTTTTTCAATTGCTTATAGTAATGAGGTAGCCATTATTGTCGGTGGCGATTATGAAAATGATAAAAAAACCGACTCTGTTAGAACATGTTTAAATATTTGTTGATAAGTTGATAAAGAAAGTGTAAAAAGAGAATCGGCAGGGATAAATTAGATTTTACCACAAATCGATTTGTCGA
>JBIOHE010000137.1:0-10694 GCA_044448725.1 Sphingobacteriales bacterium
ATATTTAAAAATGTTAACGGTCTGCAGGTTGGCAATAATGTTCGCCTGGCAGGTATAAATGTTGGTGTAGTGCAGTCAATAAATATTATAACAGACAGCTCGGCAAGGGTTGACCTTACTTTGAATAAAAACGTTAAAAAGTTTATTGAAAAAGACGCAAAACTTAGTATTGGCAGTGATGGTTTAATAGGCGACAGGCTGATAATAATAGCGCCCGGCGGCGTCAGCAGCACCAAACAGGTGCAGAATGGCGATCAGCTGAGTACCGTTAACCCGGTTGATATTGATAAATTAATAGCAAAAATGACCAAAGTGATAGATAATGCCGAATCGCTGACCGGTGGATTATCAGAAATTGTTGCAAAAGTTAATAGCGGGCAGGGGAGTATAGGAAGGCTTTTGAACAACGATCAGCTGGCAAAAAACCTGGAAGGAACTGTTAACCAGGCCCGTACCACGATGAAAAACGTGCATGCCACCACTACCACATTAAATACAGACCTGAAAGCCGCCCAAAGTAATTTTTTACTAAAACCGTTTTTTAATAAAAAGAAGAGAAAAGCACAGCAGGATTCCATAAAAAAGCAAAGCGAAGAAAAGCAATAATTAAAAAAAATCACGGCAACACATGGTGGCAACCGGTTAATAGTGTTTTTTATGGCTTTGTTTTATTAAAGTGTCGCATCAAACTGGTTTAGATAATTGTTAAGGGCTGTTGCATTGGCGGATATGTTGCTCTTCAGGGGAACAATTTCATTGAAGAGCGTTTTATCTGTTGCCAGCAGGTACTGGTAATGGCCAATGGAAGGTAACAGCAAATTTGCCTGTTGCATCTCATTTCTTCCGGCAGCGACATCCGTGGCAGAACGGCTTTTCAATTCAGTATGTGCTTTAGCGGTATCTGCCGAGTAGCTCGCTGTTAAATTGCTTATCTGTGTATTCAGATAACTCATCTGTGTATTCATAGCCAGGATAAGCTGATTGAATGCTTCACTTTGGGCAATGGCGTTCTGTTGTTTGATATAAGTGTTTAGTGTGGCAATCCTTGCTGTAAATGCCGTCTTTTGAACCTGGGCAACTGCCAGGCTGTGCCCTAAAATGATAACAATTAAGGGGATTAGTAACTTTTTCATAACGTTGTTTTATTAAAATGGTTATACAAATATTTTAAGATCGTTTCTGCTTTTCAGAGCCCATCAGGCAAATCCAGCTTTGCATGGAAATGGTCAATGTGCGTGGGATATCCGGAATGAAAGCGCTGATATTTTTTCGTTACTTTAATATTGCCCATCCAAAAACACAAACAGCAGATCATCGGATGATTATGCCTTCCTTGTTCATTTCCGGTAATTCTTGTCTGATAAACATCCTTTTATATTATTAAAAACACCTTACATCATCTATCCGATTTTAGGAAGCCGGTCTGAAATTACATGCCATTATCGTTAAACCTTAATAACAATATGTTCAATCAATGACGATATCTATGGCTGTAAAAAATTGAAATAAAGACACAGACAACGTATCAATATCCGACTGGAGGCCCGGCCACGACTTCAACGTTAAACAATATGTTATTGCTTTACAAATTCTACCCGCCGGTTATTTGCTTTGCCTTCAAGGGTTGTATTGTCTGCAATAGGTTTGGTATCGCCAAAGCCTTTGGATGTTAGCCTGGACGCATCTATACCCATGACAATCAGCTGGGCCAACACAGCATCCGAACGTTGTTGCGAAAGCGTAAGGTTATGCGCCGGAGTGCCCGTATTGTCAGTATGCCCGTCAATTTCAAATTTAAGGCCCGGGTTGCTCTTCATCACCTGAACCACCATATTGAGTGTGCCCATGCTTTCGGGTTTAATGGTGGCCTTGTCTATATCGAAATTAATTCCGTGGGTGACTATTTTTGCATCGGTGAAGGTTTGCCCGGTCATATACATTTGCACACCATCGGCTATTTTAAAGTTTTTGAATATAATAGGCCTTGTCTGGTCGCCTATACCTTCAACAATAAGAGACGCCGGCGGTAGGCCGTTACAATGCGGAACAATCAACACCCTGTATTTATCCACATATACTTTTAACTGGTCGTTTTTATAGGCAATGGCAATATGGTGCCACTTATTTCTGTAATTACTTCCCGCAATATCAGCAGGCAGGGCCCCACTCAGAGTGACTGTATGATCCCCCGGACCATATCCCTTCCAATCGGCCTCGCTTTCGCTCACGTGTGCTTCAAGGAAGCCACTTTGGTTCGGATCATCCATCTCCACCATGAGGGGGTATCCGCCATTCCCGTATGTATCAAACTCTACAGAAAAATTTTTGGTTAGATAAGATTCGTTTTTCATCAGTGGTTTTAGGATGCAATAATTTCCGTCGGTCATAAAAAAGGCTTTGTCGGCGCCTTGCATATTGAGTATGGCCTGGCCTCTTTTCAAATCCCAATGGGTTGGGAACTCACCGCTCTGGTCGTCGGTGAATTCATCCTCAAACAATATATTATTGCCGGGTACGAAGTCATAGTTTTGATAGGATTTTAACGTTTTTTGCGTATCCGGACCAGTGGTCAAGGTTGTAGATGCAGTTGTTGAGGCGGCCTGGTTTTGCACCGGCTGCACCGGGGTTGTTTGTGTTTGCACCTTTTTCTTCTGGAAAAAGCTCTTAACTACTGTCCCTGCATTATTTACATTAATTGCCTGCCCCATACTTCTCCCAACCAACAGGATTAATAGTATGACAAGCCCCAAAGGAAGGATGAATTTTTTCATGGCGTTCTTTTTTTATTAAATTGACGAAAAAGGCATAAAAGATTCAATGGGACATTTGTACCATATTGGTTTTTTGAAAAAACAGGAAAGCGCTTATCTGTTTTTTTGTGAATGGAGAACTTTGGCGACAGCCTGTGATTTGGAATGTACGTGCAATTTTTCGTAAATGCTGGAAATGTGTTTACGGATAGTGTGAACACTAAGGAAATATTTGTCGGCAATCTTTTTGTAGCTCAGGCCATCCACCAACGCAAAAAGAATCTCCTTTTCGCGGGATGTTAGCTGAAAGTCATCGTCTTTTAGCGGTGAGCCGGATTGGAAAAATTGTACAACCTTTCTCGCTACCAGCGGGCTCATGGGCGAACCGCCCTGGTGCAATTCCCTGATGGCTTCGATAATTTCAAGCGGGCGCGTTTTTTTCAGCAGGTAGCCCGAGGCTCCTTCTCTTATGGCCTCAAATATCTTATCGTCATCTTCAAATACGGTAAACATGAGCACCTGCATTTTATCAAAGTTGTTTTTGATCGTCCGCACACCTTCAATTCCCGAAATTTCAGGCAGCCCGATATCCATAATTACAATATCGGGTATTGCTTTATTAAAAACACTTACTACATTGAGCAGGTTTTTGATCGAAGCCACGCATCGTATGTCCTCCGTTTGCTCAAAGAGCTGCTCCATGCTCTTGCGCAGGATTTGGTTATCTTCAACAATGGCTACCCGGATCATAATATATAAATCTCAACAATAATAACAGCGCATTCAATAGGATATTTATTCTATTTCTACCGATAAAATAATCCTTGTACCGGAGCCTGGTGCGGAGGCGATCAAAAGATGGCCGCGGATAGCATTCGCCCGCTTTTGCATATTTTGCAGGCCATTGCCCGAACCGGCGATTTTTGTGTCAAACCCACTGCCGTTATCGGCAATTTCGATGTTAAGCAGGCCCCCGGCATATTCCGCGTTGATACAGGCCATTTTACAACCTGAGTATTTGATCAGGTTATTGATGGCCTCTTTGAGGATGAGGTAGATGTGCTGCCGCCGCTGCATATCCAGTTTTATTTCTTTAACACCTTCGGGTACGCGGACCTCATAATCTATATCCTTTGCTTCAAGCACTGTTGATGCGAATTGCTGTACCCTGATAAACAAGTTACCGACAGTATCATTTTTTGAACTGATACTCCACACAATATCGTCCATTTTTTCCATCAGCTGATGGCTGCGTTCATTGATCTCGCCCAGTATCCGCTTTGATTTTTGTTCCTTTTCCCTCATGGCAACCTCGCTTAAAATGGAAATAGAACTCAGGGTTGACCCGATGTCATCATGCAGGTCTGTCGATATCTTGTTTCGCAAAAGCTCCAGGGCAAGCGCTTTGCTTAACCGGTACCGATAGGCGCTGTAAGCAGCCCAAAGAATAATCAGGGACACCAATAGTATAAACCACCAGGTTAGCCAGAAAGGATTTTTTATTATAAAATGAAAAACAGCAGGCCGCCGGCTCCATAACCCGTCAGCATTTTCGGCGGCGACTTTGAATGTATAATTTCCGGGCATTAAATTATATGCTACAAAATTATGTTCCGTTACAGGCCCCCATTCATTATCCTGCCCGATCAAAATATAATGATACCGCACATTGTCCGGGTTTTTTAAACTGATGCCTGCAAACTCAAAGGATATGGCATGCTGGTCATACGGTAATGAAATTTTACCAGGATTTGCAGTATATGGTGCAACAGAGAATGTTTTTTGTCCCTGGATATCTATATGCGTAAAATAAATCTGCGGCAAAACGGTATCCTTATGCATATTGCCCGGTATCCATTTTAACAAACCTTCATTGGTGCCTATATAAAAAACAGCCCCGGTTTTTTGAATACAGTTGGTTTCCCTGTTAATGGCCTCGTTATTGATTTTTAGTTGTTTTATGGATGGTTTTTTATAATCGCCCGAAACTATATTGACGCCATTGTTGGTTGCCATGTAAAGTTTGCCGTCGGTGTCGCAGTAAATATCTTTTACCCAATTGGCGCTTAATCCATTTTGTGATGACAGGTGCGCAATCTCTTTGTCCGCTGCTATTGAGAAAACGAAGGCGCCGTTGGTACGTGTACCCCAAATAATATTCCCTTTTTTATCTGTCGCAAAGCTTCTGATCCTGAAATCATGGTAACCTGTTTTTACGCCATATTCTTTAACAGAAAATAAACGATCAAGGTCAATCCGGTATTTAACAACCCCCCTGTCTCGGTAGCCAACCCAAAGCAGTTTGTTTTCAGCGTGTATAGCCATAATCATTTCATTAATCGGATGATCGGTATTTACATGCTTCAGGGAGTTGCCTTTATCTATCCATATATCCCCATTGATATCACCGTACCATTTCTGATGATCGCTGCCGGTGCCGATTGCCGTCGAAGAGATGCTGAATAGTTTCTTTATCGAAGCGCCACTAATATTTAATATGCCTATGGGGGTTCCGGCATAAATGGAGCCGTCTTCATTTTTGTGAAGCCAGGATACATAACCAATAAGTTGTTTTCCGGCAGTACGGTAAAAAAAATACTTGTTGCCTTTTTTCAGGGCCAGCCCGTTTACTGTGCCCAGCCATATATTGTTTTGCCGGTCGTTAACAAGGGAGGCTACCGGTTCGTCTGTCCGGCCAAACTTGATAGCATCAAAATAATAATACTCGTCACCAAGCAAACTGATGCCTTTTCTGTTGGCAAACCACACGAGGCCCTCATTATCGCAATATATTTGCTGGATATTTTCGGGCAGGCCATTAGCCGAAGCGTATTGTGTTATTTCACCATTCTTTATTTTAAAAACCGTATCGGTTAAGGCCCACATCGTTCCATTATCAACCAAAACCCAGATAGCCCCATTTTTATCTGCAGCGACATTTCTGATTTTTTTACCGGGCAGGTAAGTTTTGAGGGAGGTGGAAAAAAGGCCGTTGCCTGTGTCGTCAAATGATGAAACTCCGGTACCTGTAAGCACCCATAGTTTTTTTTCAGTTGTAAGCACCTGGGTCGCCTGGAGTGTATTTAGTAAATGGCCGGAATATTTAATTTTTCCCTTATCAAAGCGGTATAAAAAAAGGCCGGTGTCTGTGCTCAGCACTATAGTTTTGTCGGGTAATTGTACTGTATTATTTGCGCTTGTTTTTAAAACTGTGTTTGCAGGATCGAAAAGTGAAAATTTTTGTCCGTCAAATAAATAGGCGCAACCCTGGGCAACAACTACATATTTATTGTCGCTTACCTGCATCATATCTGATACCGTATTTATTGTCGCATCTTTTAGTAAGGTATCAACAAGGTAATTTGTGAATCGGCCATTTTGGTATTTGTAAATGCCGTTAAAATAAGTAAGTGTCCAAATAGTTCCGCTCCGGTCTTTATAAAAGCCATTTACATAAAACTGACCTATATTGGTTTTTATTTTCGGCTGGTAAAATCGTTTCCCGTCAAACCAGTTAACGCCAAAATCGGTACCAACCCATAGCAAGCCATTATTGTCCCTTATTACAGCCTGTACATTGTTGTCGTTTAATCCATCTTTTATGCCATAGTTTTTAAAAGGCATTAACTGTGCCTGCAAATGAAGGCAGAACAGTAGTGCTATTGCAAAAATGGGCAGCTTTCGCATTTGAAGTAAATATTTGATTAAGATGGTGTTGGGGTACTAATCTAATCATTAATGTACATTTGGCAAAGCGAATGAACCGGGCATTTTTATTTTTATAAGATTCAGGTTTTTTTGATTTCCTGTTTTTCTATTCCAGGCCAAGCCTGCGCATTTGACAGGGAAGGTCTTTTTCTGGGATCACCACCTCTACCAGTGCAGGCTTATTTGTTCTTGATTTTAATTTTTCCAGTACCGCGTTTAGTTCCGGTATGGTTTTTACGCTGTATCCATCAGCACCGTAAGCTTTTGCAAGCGCCGGGTAGTCCCATTTTGGCAGGATATCAAAGGCGTCAAATTTATGATTGGGGCCGGGTTCAAAGGCTTTCATATCCACATAAGCCTGTTCAATAGCATACACGCCGTTGCTCATCACAAAAATCACCGCATCAAGGTTATTGCGGGCCAGGGTGGATAAGGACTGGCAAATCATCATAAAACCACCATCGCCGGCAATGGCCCAGGCTCTTTTTCCGCTTCCAAACTGCGCACCGGATGCCGCGCCCGTTCCGAACCCGCGGCATTGCCATGCGGAAGAGGATATAAAACTGTTTTGCGAGAGACCATAAGCGTTTGTGGCTACATAAAGCGAGGAGCTTACACCGAAGGTCATTACGATCTGACCGAGCAAATCGTTGTCCTTCAAAAATTTCATGGAATGCTGAAAAAAGCGGTTGTATGTAATTACATCAGGCGTATCATTCCACCGGGGATCTGAATTGGAGACCCAGGGTTCGGGGGAAACAGGTTGCTGCGGGGCTTTTACCGTCAGGGGATAACCGGCGTTGCGTTTAAAACGGAACAGCAGGGCTTCCATAAAATCCTTCATGGTTACGTTTTCATAAATAAAATAACCGGCCCTTATCTGTTCTGTAGTCGCCAGCACCATATCTGTATATTTACTTTTGATAAAAACAAGATAATCATCCGTAATGATCGTCCCGAAACAAAGAAAGCAATCTGCCCTGGTCACCTGTTCAATCACACTTTTGATCGAAGCTGCATCGGAATACGTCCCAATAAATTTATCGCCATTTTCATCCAGTACCGTTTTGCCTTCGCTGGTGGTAGTATAAAGAAACCCGCTTGCATCAATGATCTCCTGCAAAAGGTTTGACAATCCATGCCGGAGCACCTCAGCACCGGCGAAAATCAGGGGTCTTTTTGCCTGTGTAATTTGACTCCAGGCCTGTTCAACCGCATTTGATAGCGCAAGCGGGTCGCTTTTTACAACAATTGGCTGTAAAACAATGTCGGGCGGCGGCGGACATTGTTCGGCCCAAACCTCCTTATAACAGGCAATGTAAACCGGCCTTTTATGGGTGATTGCAGCGATAAGCAAATTGTCGATTTTTTCAGGTGCGCCGACAGACGTGCTTAGTGTTATAGCGCCGACAGTTACATGTTCATAAATTTGCTGGTCGGCAGCCAGGTTCCCTGTGGAGTGATGGTAAAGGACATCATACATTTTGGTGATCTGCCGGGCATCCGCTCCCGGGCATGCGCTGATTACCACAACGGGGCTTCGCTCTACATAAGCGCCGGCAATTGCATTCAATGCGCTGAACGTGCTTACGCCGTATTGCAGCGATACCGCGCCGAGCCCCCTTGTTCGCCCATAAGCATCTGCGGCATAAGCGGCATCCAGTTCGTTAACGGCGCCGATGGCATTTACGCCATCAAAATATTCAAGGGCCCGGGTGAAATGTTTAACATAATCGCCAGGTATTTGGAATACTTCTGTAACATTAAGTTGTTTTAACCTTGTTAAAAGATAGTCGGCAACAGTAAATGGCTGTGTTTGCATTTTTTTAATTATTATTGTTGTTGATCAAGGTGTTTTAAGGTGAAAAGCTTGTTTATACAGCTGGAATTTGATTAGGGACAAAGGCAACAGACTGTGGTCAAAAAAGCCCATTAGTTTATTGCAATAAAGTTCGGGGTAAAATTATAGTAAAAAATCCGCAGTTTAGAGGGGTGTTTTAACGGTATTTTATGGGTGTTTTCACGGGGTGATTTTTACGTATGTGCACAAAATTATGCGTATGCAATTTTGTATATATACAAAACTGTATATATAGGTGAGATGTATAACGGGGCGGCTGCAATTTCCCTGAAACAAAAAACCCCGCCTTGCATATTGCAAAGCGGGGTTTAAAAACCGAAAGCTATTAGCTACAAATACTTTGTAATTTGCGGGTCAAGCGGAGTAACAACAGAACGGAAACGGTGAATAAGGTTACCATTTTCGTCGATCAGGAATTTTTCAAAGTTCCATTTGATCACGCCGGTAAAATCAGGATTTGGGGTCTCTGTTAAATATTTAAACAGCGGGCAAATATCGTCGCCCTTAACGCTTACTTTTTCGCTTAACGGAAAAGTGACGCCAAAATTCTTGGTGCAAAAAGTTTTGATGTCTGAAGCGGAACCTGGTTCCTGCTGGCCGAAGTTATTGGCCGGGAAGCCTACGACAACCAATTTGTCTTTGTACAGATCGGCAAGTTTTTGTAATTCGGCATATTGCGGTGTAAAACCGCATTTTGACGCCGTATTAACAACAAGTACTTTTTTGCCTTTGTATTTGGCAAGGGAAAAGTCCTGCCCGTCGATGTTTTTCAGTTTAAACTCATAAACCGAAGATGGGGGTGTTACAAACATTAGCCCCATAAATAAAACAAGTAATTTCATATTTCTTTAAAATTTGGTTTCAGCAGTAATCGGGAAGTAAAATTAGCTATTAAAACCGCGCCTGTTCAGATAGAAATCTTCTTTTAATGTCATTTTTTTGTCTCTGTTTTTGTTACAAATCTTCTTCAGCTATTTCAGCTATACTCATCAGCTTTTTCTGCAATCCAATCTTAAGATCATCGTTTTTATGAACAGGGACGGAGATAACTTCAGTTTTTCCGGTATGAGAAAAAATATGGTGGCTTCCATTAATTCATTTTAGTACCCAGCCTTTTTTTTCTGATATTTTTATAAAAATTTTGCCGGTTAAGGATTTCATATGGCTAATTCAAAAACCTTGTCGTGAACGCCAATAGAATCAGGCTCTATTTCAACATTCAGGCAACCCTCCACCGCTTCATAGATATTAGAAATTTAATTCCTCCATGGTTTCAGCCTGTGTTACGCAACCGGGCAAAGCAGGTACTTCGGCCCACAAACCGCCTTCCCCGGCGGTATGTATAATTACTTTAAGTTTCATCAATAATGCTTTTCTTAAATTTAAAAAACAAACCCAATATAACCATAAGACATGATATAGTTTTATATGGATTCATAAAGGTTTTACAAAGTGATTACCTGTTTTTATGGAGATATCAGCTATTAAAAACACGTCTGTTCAGATAGAAATCTTCTTTTTGTGTCATTTCCTGCTTTGTAGCAGACGTTTTATCTTTATAGCCCAGCAGGTGCAGAGCCCCGTGTATAATTACGCGGTGCAATTCATCTGTTTCGGTTATATTAAACTTCAGGGCATTTTCGCGGATGCGTTCGATGGAAATAAAAATATCGCCAAGGATTGTTTTTTCTGTTTCTGAATTATCAAAAGTGATAATATCAGTATAGGTATCATGGTTAAGATATTGCCGGTTTATTTGCAATAGATAACTATCGGAGCAAAAAATATAGGTGAGTTCTTTAAGTTTAAACCCTTCGGCATGTATGGTTTCGGTGATCCATTGCCTCAGGGCGGTTTTATGCTTTAGCTTGTAGGTGATGTCTTCTTCAAAAAAATTTATTGCGGGCATTATTTTTTAAAGTGAAGTTCAACTTCGTTGCCTTTGGTATTAAAGATGCATTGGTCTGCCAGGTGTTTTATAATAAATACACCCCTGCCTGTAAGGTTTTCCAGATTTTCCGGTGCAGTAGGATCTGCCAGATTGTTATAGTCAAATCCTTCGCCCTCGTCGGTAACAGTCCAGATGATGCGGCGGGGCTCAACATCTGCATTTATGATTACCTTTTTTGCAGGGTCAAGTTTATTGCCATGTACAATGGCGTTAATAGTGACCTCGCTAAGGCATGTCATCATATTCGCAAAGGTATCTTCGCTGACTTTATGTTTGTCGGCAATCTCTTCAATCAAATTTTCCAGCAGTGTTATGCTTTCCTGCTTTGAAGGAAGTTGCAAGGTATAAAGTTCACCTGTTTCAACATTTGATTGGTCCATGTCATTTAGCGTTGAGTAGATCAAAGTAAGATTTAATTTTTAAT
>JBIOHE010000138.1:0-10673 GCA_044448725.1 Sphingobacteriales bacterium
ACTTACAACTGGTATTTGAAACTGGGGGCCTTATCAAACATTAATAAAAAATATGCCCATGGCACTTTGCCAACCTGGAACAACTTTATGGCTCACCCGAATTATGACTCGTTTTGGCAAAAACAGGCATTGGCTTATCGTTTAGACAGTCCCCGCACAGCCATACAGCATGTGAGCGGCTGGTGGGACCAGGAAGATATGGTGGGTCCGCAAACCGCTTATAAGGCATTGGAAAAGCGGGACAAAAACCATCAAAACTTTATTGTACTCGGCCCCTGGCGGCACGGCGGCTGGGCAGGCGGCGATGGCAAAAGTCTGGGGAATATTAAATTTGACGACCAGGCAACGGCAACCTATTTTAGAAAAGAAATACAGGCAAAATGGTTTGCATGGTATTTGAAAGGTGAGGGCGACGGCAAATTTGCGGAAGCAATTTCTTTCCAGACAGGATCGAACCAATGGAAGAGTTATACCGCCTGGCCACCAAAAGAGGCTGTGATAAAAAATATTTATTTTCGTGCCAACGGTAAACTTTCATTTGAAAAACCTTCGGAAGCTGAAACTAAAGCCTTTGACAGCTATGTATCTGACCCGGCGAAGCCTGTGCCGTACCGCGCAAGGCCAATTGAAGAAACTTACGGACCAGGATCAAGATGGTATTTCTGGCTTACCGAAGATCAGCGTTTTGTTGATAACCGCCCCGATGTTTTAAGCTGGCAAACCGACACCCTTACGCAGGATGTTACCATTACTGGCGATGTGGCGGCAAAACTTTATGCCGCTACCTCGGGCAGCGATGCGGATTGGGTTGTTAAACTGATTGACGTTTACCCGCAGGAATATAAAAAAGAACCCAAAATGGCAGGTTATGAATTAATGATCGCGGATGACGTATTCAGGGGCCGGTTCAGAAAAAGTTTTACAAAACCTGAGGCTATTACCCCAGGGAAGGTTGAGGCCTATACCATCGACCTGCATGGGGCCGATCATGTGTTTAAAAAAGGGCATAAAATAATGGTACAAATCCAAAGTACCTGGTTCCCGGTGGTTGACCGCAACCCCCAAAAGTATCTACCTAATATATTTGAAGCAAAAGCAGCCGATTATCAGGTTGCAACGCAAAAAATATTTCATTCGGTAAACTTTGCAAGTTGTATTGAGTTGCCGGTGGTAAGCCCCCTCTAAATCTCCCCCGGTAGGGGAGACTTTTTAATTTTGGTAGATTTGATCTTTGGAAAAGACTAAATCTTATTGATTTGTTTAAGAAGTCACATTATCGCATTAAAAAGCATCAACATCAAATACTGCAATATCAGTACCCCATCCACCAGAAAAAAATAGTAGTATTCGTTTTTCTCCCATTTTGATTTAAAAATGAGCCATCCGGCTAATACGGCGGTGACGGTTAAGGCAAAAAAATCGGGATTAAACCCATTATTCCTGAAAAGGAACAGTAAAACAACATAGCCCCCAAGCAATAACTGGCAAAATAAGTAGGCTTTTTTTTCGCCCAGCATTACCGGGACTGTTTTTAAGCCGGATTGATGATCGTCGAAAAGGTCGCGGATATCAAAGGGCACGGTTAGCGCTGCTATGAACAAAAACCTTTTTGCAATGAGGATGGTTATATCCCGCATGCTTATTTCGGTTAAATGAAAATGCTGTGCTTCCAGTATGGGCAATAAAACAGTACTCATAGTCCACACCAGGGTTATCAGGAATTGTTTCAGGCCGGGGATATTCCGCAATCTGAATTTTTGATCGCCGATGGCGAATAAAGGGATGCTGTAAAAAAAAGATAGGATACCCAAAAAAACCATTAGTATCCTCGATTCGGTTGATATTAAAAAGAACAGCGGTATCAATGAAAGCACCGACACGATGGTAAAGGTTACCATCAGTCTGTAATGCGAAAAAAACCAGCGGACCCGTAAATGCGGCGATTCTGCCGGATGTTTTGGCTTTGCCAGTAATATGCAGAAATTATAGATCCCCAGCGTGGATGTAAACAGTAGCCAGATCACCGGGAAAGCAGGTTTTGTCCCTATCAAATAAAAAGTAACCAGCCCCTGCGCCACTGTGCACAGGGCCATAAAAACATTGCTGAAAAGCAGAAAATCAAAAACCGGCCGAAATATTTTTTTCATTTTAACGATTGGTGGTCCAGCCTTTCGCCTTGTTTTTGCTGTTTAAACGTGGGGGGCGGTACCGGCTTTTAATTCAAATATCGTAATCTCGGGTAATATTCCAACTCTTCCGGGGAATAAGAACCCGTAGCCCACATTTACATATAATTGCTGTGGCCCTTCGCGGTAAAAGCCTGCCCACTCGTTATAAATGTATTCAATGGGGCTCCATTGAAAATTCTCTGTTTGCACGCCCAGTTGCATACCATGGGTATGACCTGAAAACATGGCGTCGATTTGCGGGTATTTTGGCAATACCTGTGCGCGCCAATGTGAGGGATCATGTGATAAAAGCAATTTTACAGGCAGGTCATCCGTGTTTTTAACGGCAAGGTCCATACGTCCATATTTTGGGAAACGGCTTAGTTCACCCCAGTTTTCAACGCCGAGTATGCCTATCTCTTCACCGTCAACTTTTATACGGCGGTTGCTGTTCATCAGCAGGTCCCAGCCCATGTTTTTGTGACATGCAATTAAATCATTATGATCTTTAATTTTCGCTTCCTTACTTTCCCAGTCCCTGTAATCACCGTAATCATGATTCCCAAGACAGGAGTAAACACCCAGCGGCGCTTTCACTTTACTGAAAATATCCTGGTAGCCGTACATTTCATTGCTCCGGGAGTTTACCAGATCGCCGGTGAAAAATATAATGTCGGCTTTTTCCTTCATCAGCATTTCAACACCGCCAAGAACCGCTTTTTCATTATAAAAACTGCCTGAATGGATGTCCGAGATCTGTCCAAGTTTAATACCGTCAAATGCTTTTGGCAAGTTTGGCAGGTATAGTTTATGCCGTTTTACATGGTAATCGTAAAGCCCGCTTTTCATATTCAGCTTTAATGCGGCAAGGGGGATAGTACCTGCAAGCAACCCTGCTTTCATCAGAAATTCCGAGCGGGGAATGGCAAAAGGCCCGGGCTGTATTTCTTGTTGCTCCGGCGCCGTTTTTTTAATTCGGTTTAACAGGTAAATTCCCAGCCTGCGTAAATCATCTGCCACAATAAAGATCACGAATGATACTTTAAATATCAGGTCAAAGAAAAACACTACAGTGTATATGAGCCGGATGATAAGCCCAACTTTCACATATACTACAATTATTAATCCCGTTATCTGTAAAACAGAAAAAATTAACCAGGCAAGCGTAACCCATTTTTTTTGCAGGAAACGCCATTTTTTTGATACCCCGCGCAACCCGCTTAAAACGTACAGGTCAATTAATAAAAGTAATGTTATAAATAAAATCATGTTAAGGGCTGGTCCCTTCATTTTATACTTTAAAATAAAAATTAGTAGCGGTCGTCGTCTATATCCAGATCATCTTCATCGGGCTGCAGGTTGAACAAACTGTTAAACATATCCGAAAATGCGAAGCCGTTATCAAGGAAGCCTTTGTTTAGCTGCGAAAATTCTGACAAGCCGTGAAGAACAAATTCCATCAGCAATAATTCCTGGTTTTCCGTTAGCCGTGGATGGAACTTTTTGACCAGCGCTTTTAAGCCTGTTACTGAATTGAGCGCTTTCTTATACCCGGCCAATGGTAATTCGTCAATAACCGACAAGTTGTTCCCATCGCCAAACCAGTTGATAATTTCGGAGTATGGGTTTGGCGTTTTTGCCTTTTTGGCTTTTTCAGGATCAGGGAAAAACTGTACCAGTAGGGTCTTGATGGCTTTGCCTATCAGGATATTGGCCACTTTGCCGGGCCCTTCGAGTTCGCCTTCGTAAACCAGCTCGATTTTGCCGGTAATGGCCGGGATTACTCCCAGGAAATCGGAAATACGTACAAAGGTGTTTTTTTCACTATTGATAAGCATGCGCCGCTCGGCATTACTAACCAGGTTTTCAAATGCTGTAATGGTTAAACGTGCCGATACTCCTGATTTTTTATCAATATATTCCGAATTGCGCGCTTCAAAAGCAATCTGTTCAATCAGGTCTTTTACCAGGCCGTCAACTTCAATCGCTGTTTGTTGTTCTGCCGTTAGCGAAGCTTCCTGCTGGGTTATTTTGCGGGAAATTTCAACCGAACGGGGGTAATGCGTCAGTATCTGGCTTTCGATACGATCTTTTAGCGGTGTAACTATAGAACCCCGATTGGTATAATCCTCGGGGTTGGCGGTAAATACAAACTGTATATCAAGCGGGAGGCGCAACTTAAAACCCCGGATCTGAATATCCCGCTCCTGCAGGATATTAAATAAAGATACCTGTATGCGCGCCTGTAAATCGGGCAGCTCGTTGATCACAAAAATACCCCTGTGAGTACGCGGGATCAGCCCGAAATGGATCACACGTTCATCCGAGTAGGTGAGTTTCATTGTAGCGGCTTTGATCGGGTCAACATCGCCGATAAGGTCGGCAACGGTAACATCAGGGGTGGCCAGTTTTTCGGTATAACGCTCGGAGCGGTGTACCCAGGCAATTGGCGTTTCGTCACCCTTTATGCTTACCTGGTGATGCCCGTACCAGGATATAGGCGCCAAAGGATCATCATATAATTCAGAACCTTCAATGTAAGGCACGTATTCGTCAAGCAGGTTTACCAGCAGGCGGGCAATACGTGTTTTAGCCTGCCCGCGTAAGCCAAGCAGCAAAATATTATGACGTGATAGAATGGCGGTTTGCAGATCGGGAATAACCGTATCCTCAAAGCCTACAATTCCTTCAAAACCACCTTCCCCTTTTTGCAATTGCGAAATCAGGTTAGCTCTTAATTCATCCTTAACCGACCGGCTTTTATAATCCGTTTGTTTTAGCTGGCCGAGGGTTGTTATATTTGTTTTAGTCATTTGGTCATTAGTCATTAGTCATTCTTCCCATCTGCATATTTGCACATCCGCACATCTCCAAATTAGTTTTTATCCGTAACTGCATATCTCGATCAAATTCTGATCCGGGTCGCGGAAATAAATTGAATTTATTTTACCGGCAGCACCGCGGCGCCCAACCATTCCTTCAATTGGTATGTTTTTATTTTCAAGTTCGGTTTTTACCAGCTCTATGGCATCTGTCACTACAAAACAAATATCAATAGCACCCGGTGTAGGTGAATGTGCTTCCGGTGCAAAGGACATGCCCTTTTGGTGCAGGGTGAGCTTTTGGTTGCCGAATTTCAATGCCTTTTTCCTGGCCGAAAATATTTCAACCTCCATGCCCAATATGTCCTGATAAAAATTACAGGTTTCATCAATATCTTTTACCGTTAAAACCAGGTGATCAATTCTGTCAATAGTCATTTGTCATTAGTCATTTTTTCATCTGCACATCCACGCATCTGCATATCTGCACATCATCTTACCGTTTTCCTTCTGTTACGGATATAGTCCTCAAAAATATATTCACCCAAACCATTCAGTGAGCTGTAAAAAGCTTTGCCGCCGTTTGTTTCGGTAAATTTACGCACAAATTGCTGCAAATAGGGATCTTTTGCGATCATAAATGTGGTGATCGGTATTTTTAGCCGCTTGCATTGGGCTGCCATATTCAATGTTTTGTTTACCACCTTTCTATCAAGCCCGATACTGTTTTTATAATATTTAGTCCCTTCTTTTAAGCAGGTAGGCTTGCCATCGGTGATCATAAAGATCTGCTTGTTTTGGGTCTTGCGCCTGCGTAATATATCAGCAGCCAGCTCCAGCCCTGCATACGTATTGGTATGATAAGGCCCCACCTGCAGATAGGGCAGATCTTTTAACGTAATTGGCCAGGCGTCGTTCCCAAAAACAACAATATCCAAAGTATCCTTAGGGTATTTGGTGCGGATAAGTTCTGCCAGGGCCATTGCCACTTTTTTCGCGGGCGTAATCCTGTCTTCACCGTAAAGGATCATAGAGTGGGATATATCTATCATCAATACGGTTGAAGTAAGGGTTTTATAATCCATTTCCTCCACTTCGAGGTCGCGTTCGGTCATCATAAAATCGCCGATGCCATGGTTAACCTGTGCGTTATGGATGGATTGGGTCATATTGATCTGGTCGGAGCTGTCGCCAAATTCAAACTCGCGGCGTTCGGCATTTTTTTCGTCACCCTGGCCCGATTGCGGCGAACGGTGGTTGCCTTTACCTGACTTTTTCAGTTTGCCAAAAATTTCTTCCAGCGCGGATTGCCGGATGCTTTGTTCGGTTTTGGCCGTAATCCTGAATTCGCCATTCTCATTATCTTGGGTCAGGAAGCCCTTTTCTTTCAACTCGTCAATAAAATTACCCATCCCGTACTCGTTATTGGTAATATTATATTGCTTGTCGAGTTCGTTCATCCAGGCCAAAGCTTCGCCTGCATCGCCCGATGTATAGTTAAGCAATTCCAGAAATAATTTTAACAGATCATCAAACCCGCCTTTTGGAATTTGGCTGGGTTTAAACTTCGAAAACTCAAAACCACGCATGCGATACCCTTTCTGGTATAAAATAACGGATTATTTTTTTTAAAAGTTTGAGATAGCACTTTTTAGGGTTAATTGTTATGAAAATATGACAAAGTAAAAAGAAGTTGGCGGTTTGCAACAGGCAGTTTGCGGTTTGAAATCTTTGCATTGTGCGGGTGTGGGGCGCAAGTGAAAGTGTTTGCAGAAACAATACCTTATCCAATAATTTATACTTACTTCGGCTTGCCGCCAATTTGTGGTTTTGTTCCGCAGGAACATTTGGTCGGTAGAAAAAATACCCCCCTTTTCGTTTTTCGTTCCATCGGAACGATTGGTGTTTGGACTATTTTGCAATTAGCGGAATAAACATATCCCGCACGTGCGGGACAAATTAACAGCAAGGATTTGGATGATACATATTCAAAAAATTGGAATAGCGCCCGGCACCATGCGTTCCTACGGAACGCAAAAAAAATGCTGTTTGTTGCTACCGACCAAATGTTTATATTGAACATAGAATTCAATAGCAGCACCTCAAAATAGGAATTAGCTGGAATTTCGCACAATCACGTAATAAACAAATAAAATAGGGTTTACACAGGGTTTACACTTTTTCAAAAATATATGTGTTATATTGCTTATAATCAGATAGTTGTAAAAACATAGGGTTTACAAAAAACATCAATTATCTTACCAAACAATTAAGTGTTTTTGAATGATGGGATTGCCTGTTTTATAAAAAGATAAGGAGATGGTTGGATAAAACATAAACCCCACAATATGTCACGGAGCCGTGTTGGTTCTATGACAGTTGGTGTCGGATAGCTTTTAATAGAGCCTTCGGCTCGAAACATTTTGTAGCAACGGGTTTTAACCCGTTGCTACATGAATTCAATATTTGGAGTGCTGTAGGCACGATCCATTTTAATCATTAGTAGGCTCCGTATTTATATGGGTCGAACCTACGGTTCTTAATGTTTTCCTCATTACCTTTTCTACGGATTGAAATCCGTTGCTATAATATTTATCGAGGCTACGCCTCTTCGGCACCTTAGAAAACCACATTTTATCATCATAATAGCAATTTTTTTTATTTTCCCGATGGCTGTCCGGATGAAATGATTACCCATACAAAGCGTTATAGAGCCAATTTTATTATGATTTGAACACAGTCAGATGTAAGTTTTACCTATAAAGAATTTAAAACACTTTCATCATACACCGGATTTGCCCCGCGCTTACCGGCCACGAAACCACCAATTTTACAGGCTCTTTCAATTACCTGTAACATGGGCTGTTTTTTTAACAAGCCATTCACAAAAGCTGCTAAAAATGAATCTCCCGCGCCAACCGTATCCACCACGTTTACTTTAAAGCCCGGGTGTTCGTAAAACTCATTTTCGTGCCAAACAATGGCGCCGTGTTCACCGCGGGTAACACAAATGGTTTGCGGCTGATATTTCTTTTGAAATGCTATGATCGTTTCTTTAAGATTTTCAGTTTGACTTCCCATCAGCAGGGCCGCTTCATCTTCATTCATTTTTATCACATCGGCGCCCGCAACAAGGGTTTCAATGGTTGATAAAGTATAATGCGGCGGCCGTAAATTCACGTCAAATATTTTCAGCACGGTAGTTTCGGCTAATAATTTTAATAAGGTATCGCGGGTGATCACGTCGCGGCAGGCCAGGCTGCCATAAACAATAGCGGAGGCCTTTTTTGCTGCAGTGGTCAATGCTGACTCTGTTTGGATATTATCCCAAGATACCGGCTGGGGGATGATATACGTGGCATGACCGCCTGCATCCAGATGCACGGTTACCTCGCAGGTAGGCAGTTCATCGTCAAGCTGGATCAGGTCGCTGTAAAGTCCGCTTGCCTTTAAAAAATCGATCAACCCTTTGCCCGAATCATCCGTACCAACGCGGCTGGCAAAAGAAACATTTGCACCCTGTTGTACCAGGTGCCTTGCTACATTCATCGGTGCGCCGCCGGCTACTTTTTCATCGCCGAAAGCATCCCATAAAATTTCGCCGAAACAGAGTATGTTGTTCATAATAGGTAAAAGCTGAAAGGTTAAAGGTAAAAGGTTTTTTGGGAAAATTATTTAAATTGCATCGGTTCAGGAAAATAAACGGGATTTGGATGATTGTTGTGGATCATACGTCGTAGAGACGCGATGCATCGCGTCTAAATATGCATCGCGTCCAAATATACCCGGAGACGCGATGCATCGCGTCTCTACCCATTTTGCTCAAAAAGGCCTTCCAGCTGCCAGTTCCCTGTTCGCCCATTTTATGGCCAGTCTTTCGCGGTATTTGGCATAATTGGCTTTAAATGTCATTTTTAAAACACTGTCCAAACCTCCTTTTATGGCAAGGTTGTACAGGCTTGCTGCTTTGCGCGTTATAGATGCATCCCATGCACGCAGGGTTAGCGAGTAGGAGCCGTCGATATATTTCATCCAGTGCCAGTAGCCGGTTGGCATAAACAGCGTGTCCCCGTGTTCTAAAAACGCTTCAATGCCTTCCACGCCATCCAAAGCCGGGAATTTTTTGATGTCGGGGTTTAATACATCATAATCTTCGAGCGCGTAGGTAGTATTGGGTATGCAATACAAACGGCGTTTCCATTTATTCCCGAACAGGATCACCTGTTTGCGTCCGCCAAAATGCGTGTGGAAGATATGGGGCAGGTCAATATCATAATGTAAAAAAGTGACTGAATTTGATCCGCCAAAAAACATAGACGGCATACTTTCTAAAAAACCGCCCATCAGGTCCTTTGGGAAAACAATATCATCGAGCAGCTGCGGGGCCTGCCTGAAAATATTGAAAAAGAATATTCTTAATTCGGTAGGTTCCGACAAAATGAGGTCGATATACTCATCAAAAGGCATTTCGGCAGCCGGTGAATTGATGGGTTTTGAGGGATCAGCTTTTGAATTATCATACAATGGGACCACTTTGTTGCCAACCACTTGTTTTAAATATTCGGGCGTCCATTTTTCGCGTGCAGCCCAGTCGTTGGTAAGGCCTTTAATAACTAATGGCCTGCGTGGGTCCAAATAGTTCTTCTTAAAATCTGCGGGACTGATACTTTCAACAGTATCTATAGGATGAAGGATAAAACTCATATTTTGAATCGCTTTGCGGACCAGCACAGGCGAAATGACAGCCTGTACACCGAAAGCCTGCAAAATAACGGAATAAAATGACGAAGTGTATAAATAACCGTCTAAAAAAATAAACCTGAAGCGATATGGTCCGCATATAATTTACCCATGGAGGTAAGGTAAATTATACCGTCCTTTTGTTCAATCCATTGGTTTTCAAAAAAACGCCGTGCAGCTATGAGCATTTGGCCTGCTGATCCGGCGGCAATTGAATTTAGCTTATTGAGGTCAAGGCCCCAGATGGTGCGCAGGGAGGTCATAATGTATTCATTAAGGCGGTCTGCTTCCGTCAATACCTCTGTTTCGGCAGGTATCTGGCCTGTTTCCAAAGCCTGTATGTATTTTGCGTTATTGGCAACGTTCCATTGTCTCGTTTCGCCGTTATAGGAGTGTGCAGAGGGGCCGATCCCCAGGTATTTTACCCCTTTCCAGTAATTGGCGTTATGCCTTGAATAATGCCCTGGTTTGCAAAAATTCGATATTTCGTAATGCTCAAAACCCTTTTGCTTCATAGCATCCATCAGTAAAATAAACTGTTCGGCGCTTTGCTGATCGTTCATTTCAGCTTGTTTTTTCTTTTTTATGAAGGCTGCCAGCGCGGTCTTTGGCTCAACAGTCATGGAGTAGGATGAAATATGGGGCACGCCCAGTTCGAAAACTTTGTCGAGGTTATATTTCCATTTTTGGTCGGTTAAAAGCGGGTAACCATAAATCAAATCGACGGTTATGTTTTCAAACCCGGCATCCTGCGCGCGCTTCACCGAGCTTTCCGCTTCGGTCGACCTGTGCGCACGGTTCATCCAGGCGAGGTCATCATCGAAAAAACTTTGGATACCTATGCTGAAGCGGTTTACGGGTGTATGCTTTAACGCCTTCAGTTTTTCGATACCCAGGTCGTCGGGATTGGCTTCAAGTGTAATTTCGGCGTCCGAGGCTACAC
>JBIOHE010000139.1:0-10649 GCA_044448725.1 Sphingobacteriales bacterium
ATCTGGATAATACCCATGCTGCTCATGATGGCATTATTGCGGAAAATACGGCCAAAATGCTCCTTATCAGGGAAAATTTCATCCTGTAAAGGCAAATAAACACCTGCCGAATCAACCAGGTAAATAATCGGCAAGCGGTTTTCCATGGCAATTTCCTGGGCGCGGAGGTTCTTTTTGGCGGTAATCGGGAACCATGCGCCAGCTTTCACGGTGGCATCATTGGCCACAATTACACATTGCCTGCCGGATACGTAACCAATCCCACATACAACCCCTCCGGACGGACAGCCGCCATGTCCGGCATACATGCCATCGCCTGCAAAAGCGCCGACTTCCAGCCAGGGTTTGCCTTTATCTATTAAATAAGCCACCCGCTCGCGGGCAAGCATTTTGCCTTTTTCTTTTTGCTTGGCAGCCGCCTTTTCCCCGCCACCGAGGTAAATCTTTTTGAGGCGGGTATGCAGTTCGTAAACGAGCTGCTTATTTATATCTTCCGTTTTATTGAATTCGATATCCATGTATTTTTAAGTTGGCAATTTCCGGTTGGCAGTTTGCAATTGTAAATCTGCAAATTATTTATTGTACTGCGCACTGCAAACTGCCTGCTGCAAACTTTTTTACCCCGGCCTCCTTTTCACCGGCGATATTGACTTTACAATGGTTTCCCCTTTTATTATCTTTTTTACCGGCTTCATCCTTCCTATCGAGTTTTCATAAGCCATTGCAAGCAGTTCCCTGATATATTCTTCAGGAAAATCATCCTTGTCCTTAACTCTTATAAAGCGGTATTGGCTGCCATTACCCAATAAAATTTTCTTACGGTCGGGGAAATCAACACCTCTGTTAAATCCAAAATTCACATGGTCGCTGCAAAGGGCTATACTGCAAAACACATCGCCCGCTTTGTCCGTTGGCGACCAGCCAAAGGCAACTGCATTATAATTATCATAAATAAGTTCATTTGTTTCGGGATAGAGGTCCCAAACAAAAGCTCTTAACCACAGCGCCGCAGCCTTTACGTTATCCGGGTAAGGGAGCATGAATTTGATCAGATCGTCAACACTTTCTTTGCCCATTATATAAAGATTAAAAACCGATTAGAAAATAAAGATACCATAAGAAAAATGTATCTTAATTTCAAAGTTAGCGTATAAATCACAAATTCGTTTTATTACCCCTGTGCAATTAATGCATTCTAAGTAGTAAACCCCTTAAAAGATTTAGAAACTGCACTTAAATAACATGAAAATAAGAACCCCCAAAACTATGAATGACCTGCTGATAAAAAAGCGGTATAATGTTTTGGAAGTAGGCGGCGGTAACCACCCGGATAGACGTGCAAATGTTGTGGTTGACAAATATGTGGATGATAATACTCACCGCTCGGGAGACCTAAAGATTTTAAAGAACCAGAAATTCATACAGGCTGACGGAGAGCATCTGCCTTTTAAAGACAAGGAATTTGACTATGTTATATGCAGGCATGTTTTGGAACATGTTGACGACCCGATACAATTTGTAAAAGAACAGGCCCGTGTTGCAAAAATGGGTTATATGGAAACCCCTTCCATGTTAGGGGAATACCTGGCGCCTAAACAATCGCATAAATGGATAATTCAGGGCATTGATAACAAAATTGTTTTATACGACAAAAAGTTAATAAACTTTAATACATGGCAGGATTTTGGCGAACTATTTTTGTATTATCTTCCAAAAACATCAATTGGTTATAAGATTTTAGAACGTACACATGCCGGTATCATAACCATGAATTATGAATGGGCCGATGATATGGAAATACTGGTAAACCCAACTGACCCGTATTATATGAATTACTTTACCAAACCATGGGATGAAAGTGTTTGCGATAAATTTTTTCACAGGCAAAGTTACGGTCAGGAAGTATTGTCAACATTACGTGCAATGTTTGATATATTGCGGTATGTTACAAAAAGCAAAGTGCTTAAAAGACATGAATAATTTTAGCGTTACTATTTGTTTATCATTTTTTTGTCTGATTCTCAAAATCAACAAAAATCTAATATGAAGTCGCAACTGGCAGATTAGTAATAATCCATTATCTTTGACGCGATTATTGCTATGATTAAATTTACCGCGGTAAAAAAAATTGCCGTCACCCTTTTTATTTTAATACTGTCTGCCTCAATTCTTACCATTCAAAGCTGTAAAAACAAACGCTCTGAAATGGCAAGCCTGCTGTTTAAAAAAAACCATAACAAAATTTTTCGGGACGTCACCCCCGAAGGATTCGCCGCAGTTTTTAAGAAGGTTTTTGCTCATAAAAAATCAAGGCTGAAACACGCGGATTTTATTCTCAATTACTATGAAAATACTAATTACCGGCCGGTTTTTATAATTGATCATTTGTTTAACGGCGACCTGGCGACTGCTACAGACTATTTTATGCATGCCGATGAACACGGGCTTAATTCAGCTATGTTCCAGGCAGATGAGATCAGGGGCCTTATTTATCGCTTAAACAATAATAACAACATAAAAACGCTGGATGACGCCTACAGGGACATGGCCGAACTTGAAATTATGGCGGCTAACGCCATGATAAATTATTCAAACGACCTGCAATTCGGGGCTATCAACCCAAAAAACATTTATCAGAGATATTTTATGGCAACCAAACGGCCTGACAGCCTGTCGATGTTAAACGTTTTTCATATAGGCGAAATGCGAAATTATCTTGACAGCATTCAGCCTAAAGGACCGCAGTATATTGCTTTGCAAAATGCTTTAAAAACAGGTTTCACAGCCAGGGGGATATCGCAGGAGGAAACAAAACGTATTTTAATGGTTAACCTGGAACGCTTGCGCTGGAGAAATAAGCCTTATGAAGACAAATATGTAATTGTAAATATTCCCGACTTTGGTTTAAATGTGATCGACAGCGGCCACTCTGTGCTTAAAATGAAGGTTTGCGTTGGCGAGGGCCGGAATATGGACAACGCAAATACGCTTTTGGCATATAACGATAGCTGCAAAGAAGATAAGCCTTTTGAGCATGAAACCCCGCTACTGAACAGCCTGATACATAGCGTTGAGGTAAACCCGGTTTGGAACATCCCAAAAAGTATAGCCAGTAAAGAGATTATTGTTGAGGCGGCAAAAGACCGTTTTTACCTTGCAAACAAGGGCATTAATGTTTATGAGGACGATAAACTGGTAGATAACCCGGAAGACATAGACTGGTCGAAAATAACGAAGGAAAATTTACCTTATGAGTTTAAACAGCAACCGGGCGCGGACAATTCTTTGGGTAAAATAAAATTCCTTTTCAATAATAAAAGCAGCGTTTATTTGCACGATACCCCTGTAAAATGGGCGTTCGGTAAAAAAATGCGGGCCGTAAGCCATGGCTGCGTACGTTTGGGTGATCCAAGGGCGCTTGCTTTATCTTTGTTTGGCACGGGGGATACCTACGATACCATAGATGCCGACATGAACGAAGACAATCCAAATCCGACAACTTTATGGCTGCGAAAAAAAGTACCCGTTTACATCACTTATGTAACCTGCTGGGCCGATGAAGACAATACGCTGCAATTCAGGAAAGATGTATATGGCCAGGATATTGTTTTATATGACCATTTGTTGAAATTGTTTCACCCGGAAATCAGATAAGAAACACTTCCCGGCTGTTAAGTCAACAGTCTTTAGTCTTTAGTCATAAGTCGTATTTTTTTCTTTTCTTAACTTGAGACTTTCGACTTGAGACTAAGTGTTCAATTTACAAGTGACCTACATCCTCTCCGGCACTTCGATACCCAGTAAAGCCATAGCCTTGTTAATTACTTTACCTGATGCTTCCGAAAGCAGCAACCTGAATTGTTTTGCCGCTTCATCTTCGGCTTGCAATATTGATCTTTCATGGTAAAACTTGTTGTATATCTTAGCCAGTTCATATACATAGTTCGCTACTACTGCCGGGCTATACCCTTCGGCTGCCAATAGAATGGTTTCGGGAAATTGGGTCAATGAAACAATCAGGTCGCGCTCTTCAACGGCCAAAGCGGTATAATCATGCGCCCTGCTTATATCGGCAGCCCCTGCCCTGCTTAATACCGACCTGATACGGGCATGGGTATATTGTATAAACGGCCCGGTATGCCCCTGAAAATCTACCGACTCATTCGGATCAAACAGAAGTCGCTTCTTTGGATCGACTTTCAACAGGAAATACTTTAATGCGCCCATCCCTATGGTATGGTACAAATGCAGTTTTTCATCTTCGCTAAAGCCGTCCACCTTGCCCATGGCCTCCGTTTGTTCTTTGGCTGTTAACTCCATTTCATCCATCAGGTCATCAGCATCAACCACCGTTCCTTCCCTTGATTTCATTTTGCCCGACGGCAGGTCAACCATGCCGTACGACAAATGGAATAAGCCATCGGCGCCATCCTTGCCTAACTTTTTAAGAATGGTAAACAATACCTTAAAATGATAATCCTGTTCATTCCCTACCACATAAATAGATTTATCTATGTGGAAATCATTGTGCTTTAGCTGCGCCGTGCCCATATCCTGGGTCATATAAACGGAGGTGCCGTCAGACCGCAAAACTAATTTCTCATCGAGTCCCTCGGCGGTAAGGTCAATCCAAACAGAATTATCATCTTTCCGGTAAAATACACCTTTTGCAAGGCCTTCTTCAATAATATCCTTTCCTAATAAATAGGTATTTGATTCATAATAAAATTTGTCGAAGCTAACGCCAAGCCTTTTATAGGTTTCGGCAAAACCGGCATAAACCCAGCTGTTCATCTTTTCCCATAACGACATCACTTCCAGGTCGCCTGCTTCCCATTTTTGAAGCATTTCCTGGGCTTCTTTTATCAGCGGCGCATTTTTCTTGGCATCATCTTCCGTTTGTCCCGATGTTTTTAAATCTTCAATCTGCTTTTTGTATTCCTTATCGAAAATCACATAGTATTTCCCAACTAAATGATCGCCCTTTAAGCCAGATGATTCAGGTGTTTCGCCGTTACCCCACTTTTGCCATGCCAGCATCGACTTACAGATATGGATACCACGATCGTTAACAAGGTTAGTTTTTACTACATCGTAACCGGCGGCAGCCAGAATTTCTGCTACAGAAAAACCTAATAAATTATTACGGACATGCCCTAAATGCAGCGGCTTATTTGTATTTGGCGACGAGTATTCAACCATTACCTTCTTACCATTCGGTTTAAAAACGGCAAAATCATCAGGCAAAATTTCATCATATAACCTGCTTTTCCAGTAATCGTCGGCCAGGGAAATATTTAAAAAGCCTTTGATTACATTAAAGCCTGTAACCTCTTTCAGTTCGTTTTGCAGAAAGGCCCCTATTTCATTGCCGGTTTGTTCGGGTGATTTTTTTGAAAATTTAGTAAACGCAAACGTAACGACTGTAACCTGGCCTTCAAATTCTTTACGTGTTTCCTGCAGGTTTATATTGCCTGCAGATATATCAGTGTTATATAATTGTTTAACAGCTTTAAGGGTAGCATTAATAATAAAATCCATCGCGCAAAAATAAGGAATTTAGTCCGAAAGTTGGGAATAGAGATTAGGGGCTTGAGATTAGAGATTAGTTCACCTTACCACTAATCTCTGATCTCCAATCACTATATTTGTTCCTTGTTTTTATAATTTATGACACTTAGCAACAGCGAATTTAAATTAGATGTAACCTCCGAAATTGGCGCCCTGCGCACCCTTTTGATCCATAGCCCTGATAATGGCCTGGGAAAAGTTGTGCCCTCGAAAGCCCAGGACTGGCTGTTTGAGGATATAGTGCACCTGGAAACCATGCGTAAAAACGAATACGATTATTACGTTAAACTGCTGATGTATTTCCTTGATCCGGACAAAATAAAAGGCAAACTTAATGATATAGATGATCCTGCCAACAAGCGCGCTTTCTTTAAGCCCGATAACGAAGACTTTCATGCATCGGATAAGGTAATTGAAATTCAAACCCTTTTGGCAGATATTTTGCAGGAAGCAGATATTCGTAAAAAATTGATCGCGGCTGTTTGCGCTATTGAAAATTGTAATTACCGTTTGCAATCAAAACTAATTGATACCCATCCCGTAGAGTTGGCCAAAATCATTATTTCAGGCTCGTTAAACAGAACTGAAATGATTTTTGCGCCCATTCCCAACCTTATTTTTTCAAGGGATATAGGCATAGCAATAAACAACTTTATGCTGCTGAACAAACCGGCAAAAAAAGCCAGGGCCCGCGAAACACTGCTGGTGCGGTATATATTTTTCAACCACCCTTTGTTTGCCGCCTACCGGGATAATATTTTAGAAATCCCCGAAACCGTTCAGCATTTCTTACGCCCCGGTGAGGACAATGACCAAAAAACCACCCTGGAGGGCGGGGATGTGATGATGGTAAGCCCGCAGCATTTGATCATTGGGTGTAGCGAGCGCACCTCGGTTAGCGGCGCCAATGAAGCTATAAAACTGTTGTTTGAAAACGATGTTGTTAAGAAAGTGACCATCGTAAAAATCCCGCACAAGCGCGATTATATGCATATTGATACTGTTTTCACCCAGGTAAAACGCAATGTGTGGGTACTGCTGCGTTCGCTGGATATGCAGGAGAGTCAGGGTGAGAAACAGAGCCCTTTAGCCTGGTTTGCCGACAAAAAGAATAAGGACAGGCCTGAAATTGTGCAGTTTGAAAAAGGCAAAAAACCAAAAACATTTTCGAGTATTGAAAGCCTGCTTTCGGATGTGAGTGAAAACGACCTGGGCAGCAAAGAAAAAACCAAATTTATTTATTCCGGCGGAAACACCTTTCCGTATGACGCCAGGGAACAATGGACAGATTCGTGTAACCTGCTGGCTGTAAAAGAAGGTGTGGTTTTAGGGTACGACCGTAACGATAAAACGGTTGAAACCTTTAAAGAAAACGGCTTTAACGTGATAAAAGTTGCGGAACTGCTTGAGAAATTTGAAAACAATGAGCTTAACCCGGAAACTATGACCGATACGCTGATACTGATGCCATCCGCAGAGCTCTCGAGAGCCCGTGGCGGTTTCCATTGCATGAGTATGCCGGTGCAAAGGGATAAAGTTTTATAAAAAGCCCATGGTCGATGGTCCATAGTCGATAGCCATGGTTGATTTTTCTATGGACTATGGACTATCGACCATGGACAAAATCAATAGGAACTATGAACACTAAAGACACCCAATCCGCCTCCCATATATTAATGATCCGCCCTGTTAATTTTGGGTTTAACGAAGAAACTGCGGCGAGCAATGCTTTCCAAAACAGGAATGCCGATAAAAATGGCGTTCAGGAAAAGGCCCGGGTTGAATTTGACGGCATGGTAGCCATCCTGCGTGAAAACGGCGTTGACGTGACCGTTATTGAAGACACGCCGGAACCCTATACGCCCGATTCGATATTTCCGAATAATTGGGTTTCATTCCATGGTGACGGGACCATTTTTTTATATCCCATGCAGGCCGAAAACCGGCGGCTTGAACGCCGGGAGGATATTATCGCAAAATTGGAAGATCGTTTTGAGGTAAAACACATTATCGACCTGAGCCGTTTTGAACAGGAGAATAAATTTTTGGAAGGTACAGGCAGTATGGTGCTCGACAGGGAGAACAAAGTAGCCTACGCCTGTATCTCTCCCCGTACTGACCGTGAAGTATTAGCCCTGTTTTGCGAACAGGCCGATTATAAAGAGGTTAGCTTTCATGCATTTGATGAATATCACCAGGCCATATATCATACCAATGTACTGATGTGCATAGGGGGCAAATTCGCCGTTATTTGTTTGGATAGCATTACCGGTGCCGATGAAAAGAACGCGATAACAACGATCCTTAAACTGACAAATAAAGAGATCGTAAATATATCCTTTGAACAGATGAATCAGTTTGCCGGCAATATGCTGGAAGTAAAAAATAATGAAGGCGAAAGTTTAATAGTGATGTCGCAAAATGCGTTTAATGCGCTGGACGAAAATCAAAAAGCCACGCTCGAAAAATATGGGGAGCTGGTTTACACTGACATTAACACTATTGAAACCAATGGCGGTGGCAGCGCCAGGTGCATGATGGCTGAAGTGCATTTACCGGTTGGTTCATAGTTGATGGTTCATAGTTCATAGTAGCTTCGGCCATGAACGATGAACGATGAACCATCAACTATGAACTGCAAATTGCAGCTACTATGAACTATGAACCATTAACTATGAACTAAATAAATTTTGTGCAAATAAATCCGCGATTATTCCATTAAAAAATTACATTTTTGGCGAAATTTTAAAAGATGCAGAGTTACGAGGAATTTCTTGATCTGAGCGTAGGTTTCCCGCAGGAAGGTTTTGAGATCATTGAGGATGAATTATACTTTCACGACCTCAATTTAATGGAAATGATTGAAACGTATGGTACGCCCCTTCGTTTCACTTATGTACCCATCATTACTAAAAAGATACAGCAGGCAAAATTGCTGTTCCAGCAGGCTATTATTAAAAATAATTACCGGGGCAGCTATAAGTATTGCTATTGCACCAAAAGCTCGCATTTTAAGCATGTTGTTGAAGAGGCGCTTAAAAACGAGATCCACCTGGAAACTTCATCCGCATTTGATATGCCGATGATCGATATCCTTGAAAAAAAAGGTGTTGTAAATAAGGATGTTACGGTGATATGTAATGGTTTTAAAACTTTCCAGTATAAAACCTATATCGTTGACATGCTGCATGATGGCTTTAAAAACATCATCCCGGTATTGGATAACAAAGAGGAATTCAACCTTTATGACGACGAGATTGAGATGGATACCCCCTGTAACCTCGGTATCCGGATAGCAGCGGAAGAGCAGCCCGACTCGCAGTTTTACACCTCCCGTTTAGGTGTGCGCCTGGAAGATATTATCGACTTTTATTATAATAAGATAGAGGCTAATCCTAACTTCCAGGTGAAGCTGCTGCATTTCTTTATCAATTCGGGTATTTCAGATACGCCATATTACTGGAACGAACTTGAAAAGTATGTGACCCTTTATTGCAAGTTTAAAAAGATAAACCCCCACCTGGATACATTGGATATTGGCGGCGGCATGCCTTTTAAAGATTCGCTTGTTTTTGATTTTGATTATGAATACATGATCAATGAGATTGTAAGCCGGATAAAAGAGATCTGCGCTGATAATGATACCGAAGAACCAGATATTATTACAGAGTTCGGCAAATACACTGTTGCCGAGGCTTCGGGTATTTTATACAAGGTTTTGGGCCGCAAACAGCAAAACGACCGCGAAAAATGGCTGATGCTGGATGGATCTTTCATTACCAACCTGCCGGATGTTTGGGCGCTGAACCAGAAATATATTTTACTCCCAATCAATAACTGGGACTCGGAATACGAACGGGTTAACTTAGGTGGCATCACCTGCGACGGGCAGGACTATTATAACCAGGAAGCCCACATGAACAGCGTATTTATGCCAAAAACGCGCAAAGTGCAATACATAGGCTTCTTTAATACCGGCGCTTACCAGGAAGTACTGAGCGGTTATGGCGGTATCCATCATTGCCTGCTGCCATCGCCAAAGCATGTCATCATCCGCCGCAACAGGGATGAAACATTCAATTTCGAGGTTTTTGGCGAGGAACAAAACAGCAAACAGGTAATGAAGCTGCTGGGGTACACTACGTAGTCCATGATCGATGGTCCATAGTCCATAGTGAAAAATATTTCAAAACCATGGACTATACTACGAAGTCGATGGACCATGGTCCATCGTGAACAAAAATTCAAAACTATGGACCATGGACTATCGACCATGGTCTTTATTAGTCATCCAGTTTTTCTGAGATATTTTTTATCGCCTTATCAAGGCCTTCGGCCGAACAAAACAGGTGGTCTTCTACCTCAAAGTATTGTTTCTCCTTATCCTTACCATGCCGGACTACATCTATCAAGCCTAATATATTGGTAAGGTGTTTACGGACATCATGCGAATTTATAAATGCGAGTTCATTCTTTTTGGCCCTGAATAAAAGTCTTTCATAATGCCTTTTTTGCCTGATTGCCCGGTAGAACATCGCTATTACCAATATGGCCAGTAACGCACAAACTACTGCAAGTATCAGCCACCAACGTTCCTTTTCATAACTTTCTTTTTTTTGCGCATAAAGGCCTTCTATTTCATCAACTTTAATCAGCGACGAAATATTATCAACCTGTGTCAGCCGGTTCATATTATCTTTTGATTGCTGCAGCGACAATTTAAAATAGCCCGATGATGATTTATAATCACCTTGCTGTTCTGCAATTTCACCTAAAACCTCATAAAGATGATATTTAAATTCGGGGTGATTCGATGCTGATGGTTCAGACAATAATTGATTGATTATAAATTTAGCGGAATCTAACTGTCCGTCTTTATAAAAAGCATCCGATAGGTTTCGCCGGTCATTCTCATCAAACTTATTCCCTTCGTCATTTTGCATAGCATGAATAAGCTTTATCGCATTTTTATAATCATGATGCAAAAGATATAAGTAGTAGTCTGTGCGATTTTTATAGGTATATAATTTGTAAGTATTAGCTTTGGATTTTTTAAGTTTTTTATTATAAACCAGTAA
>JBIOHE010000140.1:0-10607 GCA_044448725.1 Sphingobacteriales bacterium
TATCAAAATATAAAATTATCACCCCTTTTTTGGTCCGTTTTTGATATAAACGCAATTAAACAAGACTTTGGTAAAAAAATCCAAAATTAAAGATATTTATGCTCTAAGTCAGGAATTTGCCTAAATTCGCACTGCAAAAATAAAATAATGGATTTAAAAAATTATAGAGGCGTATTGCACGGCGATCAGGTGCAGGAGCTATTTGAAGCAGCAAAAAAGCATAAGTTTGCTTTACCGGCTGTAAACGTAACAGGTACCAATACCATCAACGGAGTTTTGGAAACAGCAAAGGCGGTTAATTCGCCGGTTATCATACAGCTGTCAAATGGCGGCGCGCAGTTTTATGCAGGCAAATCGTTGGATAACTCCAAATTGCAGGCTTGTATTTTGGGAGCTGTATCAGCGGCGAAGCATGTTCATTTATTAGCTGAACATTATGGCGTTTCGGTAATACTGCATACCGACCATGCTGCGTTAAAGTTTTTACCCTGGATTGATGGTTTGTTAGACCATGGCGAAAAGTTTTTTGCTGAAACAGGCAAGCCATTGTTTTCATCGCACATGCTTGATCTTTCGGAAGAGCCTTTACACGAAAATATCGAAATATCTGCCAGATACCTTGCCCGTATGGCAAAAATGGGTATGACACTTGAGATTGAATTAGGTGTTACAGGTGGTGAAGAAGACGGTGTTGATAACTCGGATGTTGACAGCTCACGTTTATACACCCAGCCCGAAGACGTAGCTTATTCTTATGAAGAGCTTTCAAAAGTAAGCCACAGATTTACAGTTGCTGCAGCTTTTGGCAATGTGCATGGTGTTTACAAACCAGGTAACGTAAAATTGCAACCGGTAATATTGCATAACTCACAGGTATATGTGAAAAATAAATTTAGCCTGGCAGCCGAAAAACCTATAAATTTTGTATTCCATGGCGGTTCGGGATCAACTCAGGAAGAAATAAGGGAAGCGATATCTTACGGCGCTATCAAAATGAACATTGATACCGATATGCAATGGGCGTTTTGGGAAGGTATAAAAGATTATTACCAATCAAAAGAAGCTTATCTGCAAAGCCAGATCGGCAATCCTGAAGGTGAAGATTCGCCGAACAAAAAATATTACGATCCGCGTGTTTGGTTACGCAAAGGGGAAGAAAGTTTTGTTAAAAGATTAAAATCTGCATTCGGCGATTTGAATTGCCTGGATGTTTATAATAAGCTATAATTTTTAAGGTTAAAGCTGAAAGGTAAAAGGTGAAAGGTTTGAATTTGCATTCTTCCTCTCATCTTTTACCTTTTAACTTTCAGCTAAAATAAAGATGTCTGAGAAAATTCAAGTTTGTAAAGTCAGTGATCCTGCCGATCTGGAAAAGGTTTTTGCCATTCGTCGCGAGGTTTTTGTTGACGAGCAAAACTGCCCGCCGGAGCTTGAATGGGAATTTGAAGACGAATCAACTCATTTTTTGGCCACTGTTGACGGCGAACCTGCCGGCGCTTCCCGATGGCGCAAAACGGATAAAGGCTATAAGCTGGAACGCTTTGCCGTGTTAAAAAAATTCCGGGGATTTGGCGTAGGGCAGAAGCTGGTAAAAGCTGTTTTAAATGACCTACCCAAAGATGCCGTTTACGTGTATATGCATGCGCAAATACAGGCTGTATCTTTATACGAGAAATTTAATTTCGAAAAAACAGGCCCCGAATTTGAAGAAGCAGGGATAAGGCATTATAAAATGGTTTTGAAATAATTTCGGAATTCGGAATTTCGATTTCGGATTTAAATTGAATTAATAAAGGTAGTTTACTGTAGAGACGCAATACTTTGCGTCTCCCGCATGGAAAATCAGCTTCCCAATCAACCATTTCTCAACCAAATATCCTAACCAAAAAATCCATCGCCTCCCGTAACTTGTCATAATTAAGTCCGGGGTCCTCTTTTTGTGATTGGAGATAGCCGACCAGATTTTCGGTGGCGATATTGCCTGTAAGCTCGTCTTTTGCCATCGGACAGCCGCCATATCCTTTTAAGGCTGTGTCAAAACGTTTACAGCCGCTTTGGTAAGCCGCCGCAATTTTATCGTACCAGGCATCCGGTGTGGAATGTAAATGAACCCCAAATTCAGTATCCGGGAACTGAGTGCAAAGTAAAGGGAATATATCTTCAATCTGAGCGGCAGTAGCGATACCTACGGTATCAGCAAGGGCAATGATATTGATGTTTTCATTCACCAGTTTTTCGGTCCATTGCTGCACAATTTC
The DNA here is from genome assembly GCA_044448725.1 of Sphingobacteriales bacterium. Lineage (GTDB taxonomy): Bacteria > Bacteroidota > Bacteroidia > Sphingobacteriales > Sphingobacteriaceae > Mucilaginibacter. Next base: position 2,259 of record JBIOHE010000140.1, read on the forward strand.
AATATTCCACTCATCCCCGTAAGGGTTGCCGAAACCCATAGATAAATACACCAGCAATTCCTGGTTGTTACGGCTGCATAGTTCCCGGATTTTTTTTACAGTATCAAAAGCTTCATTTATCCCCGAATTCGCATTGCGGCGCTGAAAAGTTTCAGAAATGGAAAATGGAAAACCGAGGTAAGTTATTTCCGGATGCCGCACGGCCTCTTCAGCGCCCCTGTAATTGGCCACTATGGCCAGCAATTTTGACTTCGTGTTGTCCAAATCCAGCTTTTGCAAAACTTCTGCTGTGTCCTGCATTTGCGGGATTGCCTTTGCTGAAACAAAACTGCCAAAGTCAATTGTATCAAAGCCCACCTGCAGCAGCAGATTTATATAGGCCGCCTTTAATTCTGTAGGGATAAATTGGTGCAGGCCCTGCATGGCGTCGCGGGGGCACTCGGTCAGCTTTATTTTTGATGTTGTCATGTGTTGTAAAGCAAAATGGGGGATAACCATGTCAAATTTAGTTTATTTGATGGCACCCCAAACAAAAAAAGGCCCCAAATATACTTTGGGGCCCTTTAATAACCTGCGGTTATTTTATCTCAGATCTTTTTTACCGAAGTCGATAATAACCGGTGTCGCTACGCAGATAGATGAATATGTTCCGAAACAAACCCCGATCAGCAATGCGAACGAGAAGCCCCGGATTACATCGCCACCGAAGATAAATAGCACCAGCAATATCAATAATACCGTTAAAGCGGTAATAATGGTACGGCTTAACGTATTGTTGATCGCATCGTTAATAACAGCTTTAGGATCATCTGTTTTAGCATGGTGAAGGCTAAGGAACTCGCGGATACGGTCGAACACTACCACGGTATCATTAATTGAATAGCCTATTACCGTTAATATCGCCGCAATGAAGGACTGGTCAATGTCGAGCGAGAATGGCAGCACATCTTTAAATATGGAGAAAAACGACAATACCATCAGTGCGTCATGCGCGGTAGCCACCATCGCACCCAAACTAAACTGCCATTTTCGGAAACGTATCAGGATGTAAGTGGAAATAATGATGATCGCAAAAATTACCGTTAAAATCGCTGATTTTTTAAGTCCGTTGGCAATGGTTGCAGCCACTTTCTGGGTTCCTAATATATTAGCTTTTGTAATGGTTGTCTGAGGCGTTGTGGCCAGCGCTTTTATTAGCGCGTTCTGTACTTTCGCATCAGCATTACGCGCGGTGTCGTCAATAAGGTATTTGGTGGTTATGCTTAATTTATCAGCGCCAAACGTTTTAATCTCGTTACCCGAGCCCAGGTTTTTCTCAACTATTTTACGAACATCTTCAACGCCAACGTTGCTGTTGTTGAACTTTATGGTATAGGTACGGCCGCCAACAAAATCAACCCCGTAGTTAAATCCCTGGGTAGCCATGGATACTAAACCAATAAGGATGAATGATCCCGAGAAAATATAATATTTGAAACGGTTTTTTACGAAAGCGTAATTGGCATTTTTAAAGGTATGTGAGCTCCATGGGTTCGAGAACTTAATATCCCATCCCTTTTCAAGCATATACTCAAATATCAGCCTTGAAATAAGCAGGGAACAGAACAATGAAGTAACAATACCAATCATTAACGTGATGGCAAATCCCATGATTGGGCCTGTACCGAAAATGTAAAGGATTAGACCTGTTAAGAATGTGCTTATGTTTGAATCGAGGATGGATGATAAGGCATGTTTAAAACCGTCGCTCACTGCAATCCGTATAGATTTTCCGAGGGCAAGTTCTTCACGCACACGTTCATATATCAGTACGTTTGCATCTACAGATATACCTAAGGTAAGTACTATACCTGCAACACCCGGCATGGTTAACACGGCGCCGAGGCTGGTCAGTACACCCATCAGGAAGAAGATGTTTATAATAACGGCGATCACTGCTACAGTACCTGCACGGTTATAATAGGCTATCATAAATATAAGCACTACCAGCAAGCCGATAAGGGCCGACAATAAACCTGCATGAATAGCTGCCTGTCCTAAGGAAGGGCCTACAACAGCCTCGGCAATAATGTGCGCCGGCGCCGGTAAACGGCCTGCTTTTAGCACGTTGGCCAAATCCTTAGCCTCTTCAGTTGTAAAACTACCCGAAATTGAGGAAACGCCACCCGGGATAGGATTATCTACACGCGGGGCCGAATAAACATTGTCATCCAAAACAATGGCGATTGACTGGTGATTGTTCGGGTCTGCGCAAGCTTCTGTTGTTACAGCGCTCCACTTTTCGGCCCCGTCTGAATTCATCACCATGATTACCTCAGGGTTGCCTTTTTGATCAACGTCATTATGAGCATCGTTGACAACATCGCCGGATAAAGCAGGGCTGTTATCAGCGCCAATCATCTTGATCGCAAATAGCTCAAAAGTTTTTGTTTTATCTATTGGTTTTACCGACCAAAGGAATTTCATGCTTTGCGGTATAACCGATTTTAGATCAGGGCTGTGCAGGTATCGATTAACTTTAGCGGTATCTTTTACATCTGCATGGCCAACTATCGGGCCCCGTCCTAATTCACTTTGCCCGTTTTGTCCCTGGTACACAAGTGGCTTTAAAACAGCGAACAAGGGATACTGGTCTGCGAGCTGCGCTTTATTACCACTTAGTCTGGATGTATCTTTCGATGTGCTTTTTTGAACTTTATTTAATAAAGCTAAAGCCCCTTTTCCCTGGGCTGCGGTATCCTTGCCTGTCGCTGATTTTTTGGCAGCTTCAACCGTAGTGTCTTTTTTGGTCGCCTTTATTTTTGCAGCTATTAAGCTGTTAATGTTCTCCAGCAAATGGTAAACCTGTTGGTTATCGTAGGTCTGGTAAAACTCAAGTTTAGCAGTACCTGATAAAAGTTTACGTACACGCTCCGGATCTTTTACCCCCGGCAATTCAATTAATATACGGTCGGTACCTTTTTGTTTCTGAATGTTGGCATTGGCAACCCCAAACTGGTCAATACGCGTATTCAGGATAGTATATGACTGTGTTACTGCGGTGCCAGCCAGGTCTTTCAGATAACTCTCAACTTCTGCATTGGTTGCATTAAATTTAAGGTGGTCCTGGTTATCCTTTGTCGAGAAAATAGCAGCTAAATTTCCGTTAGGGTTCAGCTTTTCGTACTCCTCAACAAACAGGGTAATATAATCTGCCTGACTGCTTTTAGTGTCATTCTGTGCATTTACCAGCGCCTGGTTAAATACCGGATCAGCATTGTTGTTTGATAATTTTTTAACCAATTCGTTCAACGAGATCTGCATGGTTACGCTCATGCCGCCTTCAAGGTCCAGGCCAAGCGCGAGTTCCCGTTGTCTAACGTATTGATAATCGTGTTTTAATATCGGATATACCGGTTGTGTTGAAATGGAATCCAGATAAGCTGTTACTTTGGCGGTGTCGCCTTTAGCGAAAACCTTTGCATCGTTTTCAACTTTATGGCCTACCCAAGTAAACGATAGCTGGTACAAGCATACGACAGCCAGCAATATGGCGAAAAATTTAACTACCCCTTTACCTTGCATTGTGAATTATGTATAATTAATTAGTTTATAAGCATTTTAAAAATAAGATGGCAAATCTAATAAAAATTCGTAAGCATGGAATTTTTAATTGAAAACTTTGTGTGTCCGCAGAAGGTAAAAGGTGAAAGGCGAAAGGCGAAAGGTTTTGCGCGTTGCGTTTTATCTTTCGTCTTCTTACTAATCCAGTGCTTATTTCACCTTTCACCTTTCACCCTTCACCGCTCCAAAGTAATAAATGAATAGGGTAAAGAATTTTTTTCGTCCGGCTGATGGTACTCCCTTGATAGCTCTTTCCATTCCTCTTTTTTGATCTCCGGGAAAAAGCTGTCTCCTTCAAATTCCTGGTGTACTACTGTGAGATAGATCCGGTTTGTTAAATGCATCGATTGACGGTAAATCTCGGCGCCGCCAACAATGAATACTTCATCTTCATCGGCGCATAGTGCCAATGCCGCTTCAATTGAATTTACTACTTCGCAACCTTCAATAAAAAGGGGCTGCCGTGTAATTATAATATTCCGGCGGTTAGGCAGCGGTCGCCCAACCGACTCATAAGTTTTACGCCCCATGATGATGGTATGCCCGGTGGTGATCTCTTTAAAATGTTTGAGATCGGCCGACAGATGCCAAAGCAACTTATTGTCTTTACCTATGGCGTGGTTTTCGGATATGGCTACAACTATGGAAATGGTCATTGGTTCATTGGTTCATTGGTTCATTGGTCTTGAATGGGAAATAAATATTTCGCAGACTTTTTAACCAATTCGCCCTCGTTTTGATATTAAAATTGTGTCAAAAATAGCCAAAATTCTACCAATGAACTAATGAACCAGTGAGCTAATGAACAATCAAACCGCTACTGCACCTTTGATATGCGGCCATGGATCATAGTTTTCCAATTCAAAATCTTCAAACTTAAACCCGAAAATATCTTTTACATCAGGGTTTATTTTCATGGTTGGCAGGGGCCTTGGCTCCCGGCTAAGTTGTAGTGTTGCCTGTTCAAGGTGGTTGTTATAGATATGGGCATCGCCAAAGGTATGCACAAAGTCGCCGTAATCCAGGTCACACACCTGGGCCATCATCATGGTGAGCAGCGCGTATGAGGCAATATTAAAAGGCACTCCTAAAAATATATCCGCGCTCCGCTGATATAACTGGCAGGAAAGCTTCCCCTTCTGCTCCCCCTTCAGGGGGGCGGGGGGCTCCACATAAAACTGGAACAAACAATGGCAGGGCGGCAGGGCCATACGGTTAACATCGGCTACGTTCCACGCCGAAACCATCAGGCGGCGCGAATCAGGGTTGGTTTTTATCTGATTTACCAGCTGGCTGATCTGGTCTATATGCCCGCCGTCAGGTGTCGGCCACGAACGCCATTGGTAACCGTAAACCGGTCCCAGGCTGCCGCCGGCATCGGCCCATTCATCCCAAATGCGCACCCCGTTATCTTTCAGGTATTTTATATTGGTATCGCCTGTCAAAAACCATATCAGCTCATGGATGATGGATTTGAGATGCAGCTTTTTTGTAGTTACCATCGGGAACCCATCCCGCAAATTAAAACGCATCTGGTAGCCAAATACGCTGAGTGTGCCGGTTCCGGTGCGGTCGTGTTTTTGAGCGCCGGTTTCCATTACGTGGCTCATCAGGTCGAGATATTGTTTCATTGTTGATCGCTTGTTTGATTAGTTGAATGGGTTGACTGAGTTATTTTTCTTCCCGTTGTCTGTGTCCCCACAGATAACTTTCTCCTTGCACGTTGAGTAAATAGCTGTCTGTGGGGACACGGACAGCGGGAGTGCAAGGCTCGAAAATAATTAACTTAATCCAACCCGATCAACAAATAATAAATGCAAATAAAAATAATCTAATTTTGGAATCCTACGGTTGTTCAAAAATACAGGCCGTGTTAATCATTTTATGATCATATTTCCAAACGCAAAAATTAATATCGGCCTTAATGTAATTGAACGCCGCGAAGATGGTTACCATAATCTTGAGACTATATTTTATCCTGTCAAAATAAATGATGCGCTGGAGATCATCAAGGCTGACGAATTAAGCTTTCAGTCTTCGGGATTAGAAATACCGGGCAGGGTTGAAGATAACCTTTGCATAAAAGGCTATCACCTGCTAAAAAAAGATTTTGATTTGTCTCCGGTAAAGATTCATTTGCATAAGCATATTCCGATAGGAGCAGGACTCGGAGGAGGATCAGCCGATGCCGCTTTTTTTATCCGCCTGCTCAATCAGTTTTTTGAACTTGGTTTAACCGATGTGCAAATGATAGCTTATGCCCGGCAATTGGGTGCCGACTGTGCTTTTTTTATTAAAAATAAACCGGTGTTTGCTTTTGACAAGGGCGATGAGTTTGAACCAATAAAACTTGACCTTTCAAACTACAAAATAGTTTTGGTAATGCCACCGGTGCATGTTTCAACTTCCGAGGCTTACAGGGGCGTAAAACCTGCCCCGGTAAAACAATCACTGTTGGAATTAATTAATGAACCCATAAAGGAATGGAAAAATTACATCAAAAATGATTTTGAAAATTCCGTATTTAAAAACCACCCCGGGATCCGCGGCGTAAAAGCGTCATTGTACGAAGCCGGCGCCATCTATGCCAGTATGAGCGGGAGCGGGGCATCTGTTTTTGGAATATTTGATGAAACCCCGGATTTGAGTTTACTTGAGGAAGAAAATGAAGTGTTCTATTGATTTCGGAATTCGGATTGTCGATTTCGGATTTAAAGAGGTATGATTGATGATTTCGAAAATCTCTAAAAAGAAAAAATAAAAATCCGGGTTCAACTTTTCCGAATAAACTCGCAGACAAATTCTGCAGATTCTTATATTCTAAAAATTCTGATTCAGAAAATAATTCCGAAATCGACAATCCGAATTCCGAAATCAAACGCCGGCATCCTCACTAACCCCACGGCCAATGCCTTCGGCCCAATCTTTTTCTCCCCAGCCTTTGGCGACTGCGGCCAATAAGCGATTGTGTACGACAGTTGCGACCGGAAGAGGTGTTTCGCATTGCTGCGATAGCTTAAATGCAAGACGCGCGTCCTTATAGCCTAATTTCGCTTTGAAACCCACCGGCTCGTATTGCTTGCCGGCAATCAGCCTGCCGTAATTTTGAAAGATGGGCGAATTGAAAATAGTTGCGCCAAAAAACTCCGCGACCTTCAATCTGTCGAGTCCGTTTTTTTCTGCAAGAGTATAAGCCTCGGCCATTATCTCCAGTGAGGCCATGATCATAAAATTGCCTGCAATTTTTACAACGTTGGCGCCGCCTGCATCTTCTCCAAAATCAAAGATCTCCTGGCCCAAATTTTCCAGTATCGGTTTCGCAATTTCTTTTGATCGCGGGTCACCAGAAATGCAGATCCACAGCTTTTTTGCAGCAGCCGCCTCGGGCCTGCCGAATACCGGCGCGGCAAGGTAGCTGCTGCCCGCGTCCCGGTGATGTCTGGCGAGCTGTTGCGATGTCTCGGGCGATACGGTGCTCATCGAAATATGAACACTGTTTTTGGGCAGGGTTTTCAGGATGCCCTCTGTTCCCAAAACTGTTTCCACCAACACTTCATCTTCCGACAGCATGGTGATAATTACATGCACACCGGCGGCAGCTTCGGCAGGGGTTTTGCACATGGTAATTGATGCAGGGTAAAGCTCATCCGCTTTTGAAATTGTGCGGTTGAAAACCTGTAAATGATACCCCGCAGCAATTAAATTTTTAGCCATATTAAGCCCCATATTTCCGAGGCCGATAAATCCGATTGTAGTTTTCATAGTACCTGTTTTTAAATGGTGAAAAGTAAAAGACGATGGCTGTTAACCCTAATCTCTGATCTTCAGTCTCTAACCTCCACGTTCAGTTTATATAATCTTTATCTTCGTTACTTAGTGTACTGGTTTTGCTTTTTTCGGTATCGTTGTCTGGCACGTCCCCGCCTAAACGTTTAACACTTTTTGGACGGCCAACCAGCAAGCCTAAAATGAAGCCGATAGCCGCGACTAAGGCGAGCATAAGTAATTTTGAGATCCGGAAGGTAGCCCACAGAAAACTAAAATCGACGTTGTCTTTATTTTGCATCAGCACTACAGTTAATAAAACTGTGATCAGGATAATCACTATTGTTTTTATGCGCATGATAATTGAGTTTAAGATTCAGTACAATATCCGCTTTTTTAATGTGGAATAAAAATCCTTTAATATTTTACCTTTTTTGCCGGTGTTGGGGGAGATGTGTCCATTTTGAAAATGGCAGGATAGCGCACTCCGAATTTTGATCATTTTAAAACATGAGGAAAAAAAAATCTTGACAGAGCTCCGTCAAAAAAATGAAGGGGTAATACAAGCGTCAACAAAAAACTTTTGCTGCCAATGTTGTCAGTTTCTCTATGCCCTGTTTTTGATTTTTTCCAGGCGGGGGTGTTGCAGCCAATCCAAATCAACGCGCATAAGTTTTACCGTGAGAATGATTTTTTTTGTCGCTAATTGCATTTCTGCATACGGGAACAGCGATATTTAAAATTTATAAAACAGGTAATTTTTAAATCCGGATACACTTACCATGCCGTTTGCCTTCATTTATTCACTTCTGAATTAAAACTTTATTTGTGTTGTATTAATATGTTGATTTATAATTAAATAAATATATTTTTAGGTGTGTGTTTTTTTCGATGCTAAAAAAATTAGTATTTTGAAAATTGAAGTATATGACACAAGTAAATTAAAACTTTTATTGATTTGTAGAAGTATCAGATTATAAA
>JBIOHE010000141.1:0-10588 GCA_044448725.1 Sphingobacteriales bacterium
AATCCATACTTCATACTCAAAGGATTTTTACGAACATCTACCAATATCTGAACACTATTTTTTATAAGTCTGTTCAAGTATTCTTCCAATGATATTCCCTCATAACCAATAGTATAAAGTACTGTTTTGTTGCTTTTTGGCCGGATGTTGTTTACTTTTTGAAGGTCATCTACAGATAATATTTCATTTGCCTTTATACTGTTAATTGCAAAGTAAGGATAATTTATATAGGTATGCTTCATTAGCGCATTCCCATCTAATAGCCCATATAATTTTTTTATCTCAAGTAAATATTTTCTGTCTTGTTCTCTCAGACAGCTTAAATAGCTGATTTTATCTGTTTTTGATAAGCCGTCGGTATCATCTGTTAAAATACCCTTTTTAACCATTGTAGTTAAATCTGCAGTTGCTGAATAAGAATAGCATCCATATTTGTAGGGGATGAAATCATACTCTGCCTTTGCCTGTCTTTGGCTAAACAAAAATAGTAATTTTTGCAAGCGGATTTTTTCAAGTTTTCCGTCAAAAATTTCCAATAAAGCCAATATAATTTTCCTTCTATAAAACATCATGTAAAATTACGATTATTAAAATGATTTTAAAGTGCTTGGTACCCCCCTTGTTAACCCGCGCTTATCTTATTGATCCTCTTCACATACAATTCATCCACCATAATAATAAGGATGGCAAGCAGCGGCACGGCTAAAATAATCCCCAGGGCGCCGGATAAGGTACCCATTATTAGCTGGCTGATGAGCGTTAAGGCCGGCGGCAGGTTAATCATCTTTTTTTGGATCAGCGGCGTAACAATATTGGCGACAATGGTTTGCGATGCAATGTAAATGATGGCAACGATGATGGCGATATTGGTACTCATAGTGAAACCCAGCAAAACACCCGGGATCATGGCGATGAGCGGCCCTAAATTGGGAACAATCTCCAGTATCCCGGTGATGAGCCCCAACACCAGCGCGGCAGGTACGCCAACAACAGTTAAACCAAGGGTGATTAAAATAGTGATGAGCACCATGGAAAGCAGCATCCCTTTTAGCCAGCCTTTAAGCGCCAGGCTGATACGGTCCATAATAACATTGGCAACCGGCTTTTGCTTTGCAGGCACAAGCACCAGAATGCCGTCTTTATAAAGCGATGGGCTGGCAGTAAAAAATATACCCAGAAATAAAACAATGTACATATCGCCCAGCACGCCAAAACTGGTATTGAAAAAAGTTTGTACAGTGTCAAGCAATTTCTTTGAATTGTCGCCGGAGGAATATTCAAGCAATTTTTGCCCCGCAACGCTTTGGTCGAGCTTTGCCTTGACGGAATTAACGGTATGGGGCAGCGTACTGCTTAACTGCGCCACCTGGGTTTGAATTTTCGCGCCGATAAACCAAACCAGTACGCCCATAATAATGATCGTTCCGGTAACGGAAATAATCATAGCGACTTTCCGGCCCAGCCTTGTTTTACGTTCTATCATGTCTGCAAGGCCATGAAAATAAACCGCCATCAGTGATCCTGCCAATGCCATCAGCAGCACACCAAACGCAACCCTCACAATCAAAATAAGCACCACAAGCAAAGCCACAATGGCGATGGTTTGCCACACCTTAGTGATATAAGATAATTCCTTATTTGCAGGATCTTCCGGCTTTTGGCTTGCAGGCATGGCTCTTTTGTTTGGCTTAAATTAAAGGTACTACTTCTTAATAAAAAATATTTAAAATTTTAACACGGAGAAGTCACAGTGGACGCTAAGTGCGCTAAGTTTTAATAATTTTAATTTTTTTTCTCTGTGTTCTTTGAGCATTCTTAGTGCGCTCTGTATTTAAAAATCAACAATGTTTTCTTTATCAACAATTTAGAATAGTAAACCGCAGCCCTTTACTTCTTTTCACCCGAAACATTCAGCATAATAATGCTGGTATGGGGTATCCCTAAAGTTTTGCCTGGGGTAACGTTAAGGTAAAGTTTAAGATAACCTTCTGTGATCCCCTTCATCGTACTTTCGGTTGATGCTTTAAACTCCGGCATTATCATTTGGTTGGATTTGCGGAAGATCAGCTGCCCTTTTTCATCCACATACACACTGAACAAATAGTTAAAATCGTCATAAGCCTTGCGGATGGTAATATCATAGGTAGGCAGCAGGTAGGCGTCGTAGGGTTTACCACCATCAACAGCATCGGGCGGCACTTCTTTTTTCACATCGATCAAAGGGCTTTTGGCGGTAAGTGATGCGGGATCAGTACCTGCAAAGGCATTCTCCGGCGACTTATTTGCCAGTGCAGCTTTCGCCTTTATGAACAAGGTATCTTTAATTCCCGGCGCCCAAAGCCTGGTGGTATCCGAGTGCAGTACATCCCTAATATAGCTGTTCGAATAAAAGGTCATAAACACATGCACCTTTTCATCCTGTATCACGTTGTCGTGCACATGCAGCACCATAAATTGCAGGCTGTCTTTATTCAGATACTTTAACCTGAGCCAGGCCCAGGCCACGCTAAAAATAGAATCATGGTCGAACACTACCGGCGCATTTAAAAAGCGGCCCTTTTTAGGGCTGTAGATATTTACCGAATCAACCGATGGAAACGATATGCGCCATTCGGGCACAAGCTGATAACCCACGGGACTAAAGGAAAGTCCGTTATCAAACTTACGCCTCACCTCGGTATAGCCGATGCCGCGGATAGTTTTTATTAAATTTTTTGTCCGGATGGCTGCTGCTTGTTTTATGGCATTTTCTTCCTGTATTTTCCGTAGCCCCCTGTTACATCTGCCCGCAAACAACAAAATAAAAACAAACAGGAGGAAAAGGGTTCGCAGGACAGATGATTTATTCATATTAAAATAAACGGAACGTAATTAAAAAGGCTAAAATAGGGATAATGTTGATGATTGCTGGCTACTCATAGCGGAATTTTGTCTGAATCAGAATTGACGACTTATCGGATTTTCAAAATAAATATTCACTGTACAGGGATTTCAAAAAAAAGAAATTCCGTTAATTCTTAAATTCTAAAAAGTTGAAGACTTTTGATACGGCCGCTTTTAACCACCGTTAAATATTTCTCAACTATACCCATTCAGCAATTCATCCTGACAAAGTAAAATAACCGATACAACCGGGTGCCACGTAAACCATTTTACTTATCTTGCCTCATCCAATTTATGCACCCTTTTTAATTAATAATGAAAAAGTTATTTTTCCTGTTGCCTGCTTTGCTCATTTGCAGCGTTTGTTTTTCACAGTTAAAAGTTCAGCGGCTGTTAGCCGAAAACCAGGTTGATCCGATCAGTATTGACGCACTTGTACCGAGGTTCAGCTGGCAGCTTGATGCCGGTGGCCGCAGGGATGTGATGCAAACCGCTTATGAAATAAAAGTGACTTCGTATTTATACCTTAAAAAGGGCAAACATGAGGATTGGAATTCCGGCAAGGTAATGTCGGATCAGTCGGTTTATGTGCCTTATGGCGGCGAGGCATTGGTTTCGGGCAAAAAATATTACTGGCAGGTACGGGTTTGGGATAATTTGGGTAAGGCTTCTGAATGGAGCGCACCTGCTTCATGGCAAATGGGTATGCTGTCGCCAACCGACTGGAAAGCGCAATGGATTACCCCGGGATTTACGGAAGATTCGGCAAAGCGCCCAAGCCCCCTGTTCCGGAAAGGGTTTGCACTCCATAAAAAGATTGCAATGGCCACCGCTTATATCACCGCCCACGGTTTATATGAAGCACAAATAAATGGACATCGGGTTGGCGATGCCTATTTAACGCCCGGCTGGACAAGCTATAACAAACGCCTGCAATACCAGGCTTACGATGTTACCGGCCTTTTACGGCAAGGGGAAAATGCCGTTGGCGCCGAAATAGGTAACGGCTGGTACCGTGGTTTTTTCGGGTACGACAATAAGCCCAACCTTTATGGAAAAGATATTGCACTATTGTTTCAATTAGAGGTGACATATACTGATGGTACAAAAGAAACCGTCGTGTCTGACGGTAACTGGAAATCATCCACCGGCCCGGTGCGTTTTGATGAAATTTATTACGGGGCAACTATCGACAACCGTTTGCAGCAAAAAGATTGGTCAACGGTCAATTTTGATGATAAAAACTGGTCGGGCGTAAAAGTACAGGATTTTTCGAAGGCTGTACTGGTAGCCACATACAACGAACCTGTGCGCAAGCATGAAACCTTTACACCTGTAAAAATATTTACCACGCCCAAAGGCGAAAAGGTAATTGATTTCGGGCAAAACCTGGTGGGTTGGGTACAAATGAAAGTGACGGGGAATGCAGGGGACAAAATCACTGTCTCACACGCTGAAGTTATTGACAAAGCCGGCAATTTTTATACCGATAATTTACGCGCGGCGCTGGCGCAGGATGTTTATATACTTAAAGGCGGCGGCGATGAGACTTTTGAGCCTCAGTTTACCTGGCATGGTTTCAGGTATATAAAGGTTGAGGGTTATCCGGGGGAACTGAAGCCTGAAAATTTTAAGGCTGTCGCTCTTTATTCTGATATGGCGCCAACCGGCACATTTTCATGCTCAAACCCGTTGATCAACCAATTGCAGCATAATATTCAGTGGGGCCAGAAAGGGAATTTCCTGGATATCCCTACCGATTGTCCGCAACGCGACGAACGTTTAGGCTGGACAGGCGATGCGCAGGTTTTTTCGCGCACAGCTTCTTTTAACATGAATGTCCATAACTTTTTTACAAAATGGCTCAAAGATGTGGCCGCTGATCAGTATGCCAGCGGCAGCGTACCCTTTGTAATACCGAATGTGATACGCACGAGTGCAACAGACGGGCCTGGCGGAAGTACAGGCTGGGCGGATGTGTCAACCGTTATCCCATGGAATATGTATTTGGCTTATGGCGATAAAAGGATACTGGAAAATCAGTACAGCAGCATGAAAGCCTGGGTTGACTATATGCAGCACCAAAGTCGGAACGACCTGTGGAATACCGGCTTCCATTTTGGCGACTGGCTTTTTTACAGTTTAAATGATGATACGGACGGCAGTTCAGCTATTACCAGCAAATACTTAATAGCGCAGTGTTTTTATGCATATTCAACCCAACTGCTCGTCAATGCGGCCAATGTTTTGGGCAAAAAAGAAGATGCAGATTTTTATACTGCCCTGCTCGCAAAAATAAAAGACGCTTATTTTAAGGAATACGTTACCCCAAACGGCCTTATTTCATCTGATACGCAAACCGCTTATGTGCTTGCTCTGGAATTTGATATGCTGCCCGAAAATTTAAGGCCGCAGGCGGCAGACAGGCTTGTTGGTAATATCAGGCGGTATGGCAGCCATTTATCAACCGGTTTTTTAGGTACCCCTTACCTGTGCCAGGTGCTCAGCCGTTTTGGCCATGCCGATGTAGCGTACCGGCTTTTATTGCAGGAAACCTATCCTTCGTGGTTGTACCCTGTTAAAATGGGAGCAACAACGATCTGGGAAAGATGGGACGGCATTAAACCTGACGGCACCTTTGAAACGCCGACCATGAACTCCTATAATCACTACGCCTACGGCGCCATCGGCGATTGGATGTACCGCGTTATAGCTGGCATCGATACAAAAACTGACGCGCCAGGTTATAAACGGGTGCTGATAAAACCAACTTTGGGCGGTAATCTGCAAAATGCAGATGCCGATTATGAAACCAATTACGGCAAAGTAAGTTCACATTGGAAATTGGAGGGTGGAAACCTTTCCCTTGATGTTGAAATACCCGCCAACACAACTGCCACCATTTATGTCCCGGCAAATAAAGGTGCAGTGGTAACAGAAGGCGGCAAACCAATTGATGCAAAGCAGGAACCGGCAATTGGAGACGGTCAAACAGGCTATGTAGTTGTTAACGTGGGATCAGGGGTGTACCATTTTAGTACGCCGGCTCCACAGCATTGATGTTTAAAAATGAACAGGGTAGCTTTTAAAATGAAACTATTTCCGGGCTTTGCCGAAGAATACAGGCGGCGGCACGATGAAATATGGCCGGAGTTGATTTCATTGCTTAAAGATGCCGGTATCCGCGATTATTCGATATTTATTGACCCGGAAACCGATTGCCTTTTTGGGGTGATGAAAAAAGAAGACCAAAAACTAACCGATCAATTGCCCTCCAATGCAGTTATGCAGCGATGGTGGCGGTATATGAGCGATATTATGGAAACCAATCCTGATTATTCACCTGTCGCCATTTCCTTAAAGGAGGTTTTTTATCTGGCATAAGTTTTATATCCTGTAAAATAAACAAGAGCCCCGGTTTTCGCGGCAGATAAGGCTTGCATGTTTTGTAAACAAAACATGCCCCTGGTTTTAAATGAATTTCTTTTCTATGACGGATTGTACGGGTTGTCGCATTCCGATTTGTTTTTTATCATCCCGATTTTAGTTTTTAATGAGCCGTAGGCTCAACCAATATTGTAACAACGGGTTTCAACCCGTTGAAAATGAGCTCATCCGTATAAGTGCCATCGGCACGAGCCATTTCCTGAACTATTTTAACTTTTGAATTTTTATTGCTTTGTTATTTGATAATTGCTGTTAATATGTCCCGAACCTATGGTTCTCTTTATTGTTTATTATCTCTTTTTCAACGGATTGAAATCCGTTGCTACAATATTTGCCAAGGCTACGCCTCTTATTCATCTAACAAAAATTAACACTCCATTTTTTATTGAGTATTTGTGCGCTGTAAGTCTTTTTAAACTGTATGACAATCTTACCCATACAATCCGTCATAGCGCCTGAATTTGCTTTTCAAATTTCAGGTTATGTTTGCCTGTTATATCAAATAATATGGCCGATCTGCTTGTTTTTCATCTTTATCATTTTGATAAAACCTATCAAAATGATAATCACACTATCAAAATGATAGCATAATTCATTGGTGTAAAATTTACACTATCTTCTTAAAAATCTGAAAGCCAATTATTTAATTTAAAACAGGCTTGTTTACGGTTTTATGGCATGGCTATTGGCTTCACCTATTTATAATTACTAATTAATTGATTTCACTCTTACAGAGCGCATTCTTTCCCCTATCTTTGACCTCCTTATCCGGGAGAGCAAGTTTTTATTTTTCTTTTTTTAATATTCAATCCGCAATTTTATTCTGATCAATGAATTCACACATTAAAAATCTTTCTTTAGCGGGTGCGCTGGTAACTCTTGGTATTATTTTTGGAGACATCGGTACCTCTCCACTGTATGTTTTTCAAACCTTGCTTGTTGAAGGCGGAAAAGTAAACGAGGCCCTGGTGTTAGGTTCCATTTCCTGTATATTCTGGACGCTTACCCTTCAAACCACTTTTAAATATATTATTATCACCCTGCAGGCCGATAATCATGGTGAAGGCGGGATTTTTTCGCTTTATGCGCTTGTAAGGCGCTACGGAAAATGGCTGGCCATACCCGCAATCATAGGCGCTGGCACATTGCTGGCCGATGGTATTATCACCCCTCCTATTTCAGTAACCTCAGCTATTGAAGGATTAAACAATGTACCCGCGCTAAGCGACCCTAAGCTGCACCCTGAATTTATACCCGGCAGTCACCTGATTATGGGCCTTGTAATAGGGATTATGGTGGCGCTGTTTTTCTTTCAGCAATTTGGCACCAAGGTGGTTGGTTCATCATTCGGACCGGTAATGCTTTTATGGTTTTTGATGATCGGCTCTTTAGGCGCAATGCAGGTCATGCATAATCCTGGCATATTTAAGGCCTTTAACCCTTATTACGGGTATAAGTTACTGTTTGATCATCCCGGTGGCCTATGGCTTTTGGGCGCCGTATTTTTATGTACAACAGGCGCCGAAGCGCTATATTCAGACCTGGGGCATTGCGGCCGTAAAAACATCCAGGCAACCTGGATCTTTGTGAAGATCTCCCTCTTACTAAGTTACTGCGGCCAGGGCGCATGGGTTTTACTTCAACCTAAAGGAACCAATTTCGATGGGGTGAATCCATTTTACGCCATAGTGCCCAACCCGCATTTATTTATGATACCCTGCGTTGTATTGGCTACCCTTGCAACTATTATTGCCAGCCAGGCTTTAATCAGCGGTTCCTTTACGCTTATCAGTGAAGCCGTGAGCATGAATTTCTGGCCGCGCATCACCATCAGATATCCATCCAACATACGCGGGCAAATTTACATCCCAAGCATCAACTGGATCTTATGTATTGGCTGCATCCTTGTTTCGCTCTACTTTCAAACCTCCGAGCACATGACGGCGGCTTATGGCTTCTCGATCACTATAGCCATGCTCATGACCACGATACTCATGTCGTACTTTATGCGCTATGTAAAGCATTGGCCATTATGGCTCGTTGCCATTATTTTATGCGTTTTCCTAACTGTTGAATTCTCATTCTTTATTACAAACGCGGCAAAATTGCTGAAAAGGATTTTCTTCGTAGTGTTCGAGATCGCCTTGATATTTACCATGTATATTTGGTTCAAAGCCCGCAAAATCAATAACCGGTTTTTGCATTTTATCGACCTAAAAGACCAGTTACCACTGTTGAATGCCCTTAGCGCCGACCACTCTGTCAGCAAGTATTCAACACACCTCATCTATTTAACCAAGGCTAATAATGCAAAGCAAATAGAAGAGAAGATATTGTACTCCATTATGAGCCGGAAACCCAAGCGGGCCGACACCTATTGGTTTATCCATATTGAAACAACTAACGAGCCCTATACCATGGAATATACAGTTGATCAGCTGGAACCTGGTAAAGTGATCAGGGTTGAATTCAGATTAGGGTTCAGAATCCAGCCAAGGGTGAATGTATTGTACCGGAAAGTAATTGAAGACATGGTGGCACGAAACGAGATCGACATCACCAGCCATTACGATTCACTGCAGAAATTCAAGATCGCTGCCGATTTCAGGTTTGTGATTATGGAAAAATTCCTGTCCTACAACAACTCCTTTAGTATGAAAGAGGGTTTTATATTGAACAGTTATTTCGCTATCAAAAAACTTGCACAAACAGAAGCCAAAGCATTTGGTTTGGATACCAGTGAAACATACGTGGAAAAAATACCTTTGGTTGTAAAACCCGTAGGCAATATCGTATTAAAAAGGGTTGAGGGATATTAGGCGCTGATTGGGCTTAATAAAAGAACAGTTTAGCCGGGGAATGTTCAAAAAGCCCCGGCTAATTATTTTAGAAAAAATAACATGCTGTTGAAATCAATCTGAAGACAGTACTTTCCAATCATTAAATCAATTTACACGTCAAACTTCCACCCGTGCAAAGCAGGTATGGCATGATGGGCCGTCATATCAAACTGTACCGGCACTACCGACACATAATCATGCTCCAGCGCCCATACATCGGTATCTTCACCGCCGTCGTTTAGCTGAAAAACACCGGTTAGCCAGTAATAAGGGCGGTTATGCGGGTCAATCCTTTCGTCAAATTCCTCGGCCCATTTGGCATTGGCCTGCCTGCATATTTTTACGCCTTTTATATGCGGCGTATGCGGAAAATTTACATTGAGCAAGGTTCCGGCCGCCAGTCCGTTTTTTAAAACCTGCAGGGCAATTTCCTTTACATATTTTAAGCAATGGCTGAAATCTGCCTGCAGGGTAAAATCATCCAGCGAAAACCCGATAGATGGTATGCCTTCAATGGCGCCCTCAACTGCGGCAGACATGGTGCCCGAGTACAATACGTTGATAGAATTATTTAAACCATGATTGATGCCCGAAACACAAAGATCGGGCTTATTGCCCTTTAAAACTTTATTTACGGCCAGCTTCACACAATCAACAGGCGTACCCGAGCAACGATACATTTCGATGCCTTCGTAAATATCAACCTGATCCAGCCGTAAAGGCTTGCCAATAGTGATAGCATGGCCCATGCCCGACTGCGGGCTATCTGGCGCTACAACCACAACCCTGCCGATTTCCTGCATTACTTCTATCAGGGCCTTAATTCCATGGGCGGTGATGCCGTCATCGTTTACTACAAGAATGGTGGGTTTGGATTTCTTCATTTGGCACAAAATTAGTTATATTTGATTTATGCTTACTGTTGAAAAGAAAAAGAAATACACCGCTGATGATTACATGATGCTGGAAGAAGGTGCGCCTTTTCAATTAATAAATTATGATTTGATTATGTCGCCGTCACCTATTCCTCTCCATCAGGTAATTTCCCGTAGAATTGTTAGTGCAATCTCTTATTTTTTAGGTGATAAAATCGACGATGGTTTTTTGGTGTATGCTCCAATGGATGTAAAACTTGATGAAGGGAATGTTTTGCAACCTGATATTCTTTATGTCATGGCAGAAAGGAAGGCTCAGATTGTCAAAGAACGTATAGAAGGCGCACCTGATTTAGTCGTTGAAATACTATCTCCTTCAAACGCATACTATGATCTGCGCCAGAAAAAAAACATCTATGAAAAATACGGCGTTAAAGAATATATTATCATTGACCCAATAGAGCAAAGCGCCGATTTATATGCCTTAAAAGACGGCGCTTATTATCTTCATCAAAAAGCCCAAAGTAACGAACATTTGAATTC
>JBIOHE010000142.1:0-10585 GCA_044448725.1 Sphingobacteriales bacterium
AACTTATATGCAGAATTACCTGGATGAATACTGCTACAAATTTAACCGAAGGCACATGGGCGATAAAATATTTGACAGATTGCTCATCGCCGCTGTGGAAGGACCCTGGTATCGGAATATTTATCAAAACGGATAGTCATTTTTTTATAAACCACGTTTATCCCTGAATAAATCAAAATGAAAACATTGAAGATAATTACAGTCATCATGATAGGCCTTTTGTCAGCCTGCAGCCGCGCGCCCGAACCCATTCAATATGGTAAGGACGCTTGCACACACTGCAGAATGACCATTATGGATAAAAGGTTTGCTGCCGAGATCATCACTGCAAAGGGAAAGGTATTCAAATTTGATGCTGCAGAATGCATGGCTGATTTTTTAAAGGAAAAACCGGAAATCGCAACAAACGAAAACAGTATATTTTTAGTAAGCGATTTTAACCATCCGGGGCAATTTGTTGATGCCCGGAAAAGTTTTTTCCTCAATGATAATTCGCTCACATCACCAATGGGCGGAAACCTTGCTGCCTTTTCATCAGAAAACTCGGCAAAAGATCTTCAGAAGGATAAGTCGGCCAGAATTTACAACTGGGGCCTGTTGCTTAAATCAAGATAGTGATGAGAACAGCATTTCTTAAAATATGTCTTATCTTACTGTTGCCTGTTTCAGCTTTCGCGAGGACCATCGTAGTTTCCCGGGGCGGTGTTATCCCAACATTAAAACAAGCCATTGCAATAGCTGACAACGGCGATACCATAATTGTAAAAAAAGGGATATACACTTCGCTAAATACAATAATAAATAAGTCCCTGACAATTTTAGGTCAGGATAAACCAGTTTTGGACGCCCGTTTTCAGGAAGAGGTAGTTACCGTTGCCAGCGATCATGTAAAATTCGACGGTTTTGTTATCCAAAACACAAAAACTGGTTCGATGCGCGATTTTGCCGGGATCAGGCTCAGTGATGTGGCGTTTGTAACGATCAGTAACAATATTTTGGTCAACAATTTCTTCGGTATCTATCTTTCAAATTGCAAATATATTGAGGTGCTGCACAATCACATCACAGGTTCCAATAATATCGAAAATTCGGGCAACGGCATTCACCTGTGGAAATGCTGGCACATTCTGGTAAAAGGCAATTATGTCACTAAGCACAGGGATGGTATTTATTTTGAGTTCGCGAAGAAAAGTTTAATTGAGGATAATTTTAGCGAAAAGAATATCCGGTATGGGCTGCACTTTATGTTTTCGGATGATGACACCTATCGTCACAATACTTTCAAAAATAATGGCTCCGGCGTATCCGTAATGTACACCAGGCGGATAAAGATGCTGAACAATACCTTTATTGAAAACTGGGGCAGCTCCATCTATGGCGTATTGCTGAAAGAAATTACAGATGCCCGGATAGAAGGAAACCATTTCACCCGCAATACAACTGCTATTTATATGGAGAATTCGGACAGGGTTACTGTTTTGAACAACGATTTTCTTTCAAATGGCTGGGCCATCCGGGTATTGGCGAGTTGTAACAACAATAAATTCACCCAAAATAGTTTTAAGGGAAATTCCTTTGACGTAACTACTAACGGCACCTTAAAAAACAATTATTTCAACAATAATTATTGGGATAAATATGAAGGATACGATTTGAATAAGGATGGTATCGGTGATATCCCTTACCACCCGATTAGTTTATACGCGCAGATCATCGAACAAAACCCGCCAAGCGTAATGCTGATGAGAAGTTTTATTGTAAACCTGCTGGACAAGGTTGAACGCGCCATCCCTTCCCTTACCCCGGAACCTGTCAGGGACGACAAACCAAAAATGAAACCATGGAAAAGATAATTGAAGTAAGCGGCCTTAAAAAATCATTTGGCAGGCTGGAAGTATTAAAAGGTATTAGTTGCAGTTGCGAACGGGGCGGCGTTATTTCTATTCTCGGGCCAAATGCATCGGGTAAAACTACGCTGATTAAATCTGTATTAGGCATGGTGGTCCCCGACCAGGGAACCATCTTATTTAAAGGTCAGCCTATAGCGAATACATTCGCTTATAAAAGACATATCGGCTATATGCCGCAAATAGGGCGCTATCCCGATAATATGAAAATAGGGCAATTGTTCAGAATGGTGATGGACATCAGACAGCAGGATGCCCTCGATACCGATCTTTTAAAAGCCTATCAGCTGGAAGGGATGTATCAAAAAACGATGCGCACCTTATCGGGCGGTACACTTCAAAAAGTAAGTGCGGCCCTCGCATTTATGTTTAATCCGGATGTACTTATACTTGATGAGCCCTCCGCAGGACTCGACCCGATTGCCGCTGAGGCGCTGAAAGAAAAGATACTGGAAGAAAAAGCAAAAGGGAAACTTATCCTGGTTACATCCCATATTTTAAGCGAAGCCGATGAGATCTCTGATCATATTATGTATTTGTTTGAAGGGAATATCAGGTTTTATAAAACATTAAGGGAATTGAAAACTGAAACCGGCGAACACAAGTTAAGCAAAGCAATAACCAAAATTTTAAGCGGACCATCATGTTAAAAATCGCAAAATATATTATTCTTGATATTGTAAGAAGCAAAGTGCTGCTTGCCTATACGTTGTTACTTTTAGCGATAAGTTTAACCATTTTTATGTCGGATGCTGATGTAACCAAAGGTTTGGTTAGCATTACCACCGTGATACTGATCATTGTTCCGCTGGTGAGTATAGTTTATGCCACCACGTATTATTTTAATGCGTCTGAATTTACTGAATTGCTGGTTTCGCAACCCATCGGCAGGCGCAATATCCTTTTAGGTAAATACATCGGGATAAGCAGTTCTATACTGGTTGCTTTTATTATCGGGGTTTGTATCCCGGTATGTTTGTTTGCTTTTTCGGCAACGGGTATAACATTAATGGCGTCGGGGTGCCTGCTGACTTTGAGCTTTGTGTCACTCGCGTTCCTCACCTCAACACTTACCCGTGATAAGGCTAAAGGCATAGGGCTTGCGCTGATGCTGTGGTTCTACTTTTCTATCATATTCGATGGCCTGGTATTACTGTTTCTATACCAGTTTGCCGATTATCCGTTGGAAAAAGCCATGATTGTGCTTACCGCCCTGAACCCTATTGACCTTGCAAGGATATTGATCCTGCTACAGTTAGATATTTCGGCGCTGATGGGATACACAGGTGCATTGTACCAGCAATTTTTTGGCAGCGGGACCGGTATTATTTTTTCACTGCTGATGCAAATGGTTTGGATCGCCGTTCCCTTATTATTTGCGTTGAGAATTTTTAAAAAGAAGGATTTATAATGAAAAAAACAGCTATTAAACTTTTTATGCTAACCGCAATGGTGTTGGCTTGCGCCAACACGCTTAATGCCAAAAATAGTTCAGCTGTCAATCCATTGGCAGGCAGGTATCAACATGAAACTTCATCCGAAAAATTGGTATTGAATAACGGCGCCAAATGGAAAGTTGACCGCAGCACCAACGGCAACGTTGATAATTTAAAGCTTATCCTTAAAGGATTTGACAACAGCACAGACAGGTCGTTAAAAGCATATAAAATCGCCGGCCGCAAACTCCAGAATGGTTTGCTTAAAATGATAAAGGAATGCAGGATGCAAGGGCCCGATCACCTCGCTTTGCACAAATGGCTGGAACCATTAATGGCGCAGGCAGCCAAATTAGAAAAAGCGACAACAAATGCAGCCGCCGTCCGATCAATAAATTTTATACGGTTACAGCTAAGCCGTTATAACCGTTTTTTTGAATTATAGGTAATATTGAATTCATGTAACAACGGGTTAAAACCCGTTGCTATAAAATGTTTCGGGCCGAAGGCTCCATAAAAGGATAACCCACACAAACCGTCGCTAATCCCATCAATTATTCAGCGCCTTAAATTCAGTCCTCCGGTTTTGTTTGCGTTGCGCTTCGGTACATTTTACGCCAACTTTACAGCCATTTACCAGTCTGGTGGCCCCAAAGCCTTTTGGAATAAGCCTGGCTTTGCTGACGCCATTTTTTTGCAGATAGTTTACTACTTCCTGCGCCCTGGCCTGGCTAAGTTTTAAGTTATTTGCTGCATTGCCGCGACTATCAGTATGTGAGTCTATCTCAATCGTTATTCCCGGATTATCTTTTAAAAACTTCACTAATTTTTCAAGATCAGATGATGCATCAGCCCGTATTTTGCTGCTCCCGGTATCATAATAAATATTGGATAGGCTGATGGTTTTATCCTGCAGCGCCTGTTCAATGCCTAAGGCTAATTTCACATACAGGGTGGTGCCCCGGTTCAATCCTTTGGTGCTCACTTTCTCAATGTTCGAGATATATCCCGCCTTTTTGCCGGAAATAGTAAAATCGCTGGCGGCTGTTAGCTGAACATTAAAAGTCCCGTTGGTGGCCTGGCTTTGCACATTGGCAAGCCTGCTTTGTGTGAGGTTATTAATTTCGACACTTACATCGCCTTCGGGTTTATTGCTGCTTTTGTTGCTGACGATACCGGAAAGCGTAAACCGGGGATCGTTATGGGTGATGCTGACCCTTATCTCAGGGCCACTAACATCAAAACTATTTTTAGCGATGGCCTGAACCGTGGTACTTATGCCGTTAAGGCTCCCGCCAAGGGTATAATCAGCCGCCTTTACAGCAGTGAAAACAGTATGTCCGCTGCTATCGGTAAATGCTTCTGTTTTTCCATCTGCACCATTTATTATAACATCAACCGCTGCCAACGGCAAGCCGGTTTGCTCATCGGTAACCGTTACCGCGATGTTTTTAACGGGTATTTTTGCAATAACAGGCGTGGTATCCGGCTGTATTATTTTAACCGGGTTGACCGGCAAAACAGGGTTTTCGACAGGTTTGACAGGCTTCTTTTTGCCAATGCTTGTACCAATACCTATGTTATATTGAAAATGATCATTTACCTCCGCACTTAAAGCGCGCCTGTATTGTATATTGGTGAAAACAAAGGCCTCATTAAACAAATTGAACTGCAAACCTGCGCCAACCGGCACATACAAACCAGTTTTCCCCTGGTACATGGAGAACCCGGCCCCCGCAGAAAGATAGGGCACAATGGTATGGTTATCGCCAAGCAGTTTCAAATTCAGCCCGGCATTTATATCCAATAAAAACTGGTTGCTGCCATTGTATATGCCGTTTTTAAACAGGTAATCCGTAGAACTGCCATCGAGTGAGGAAACAAAATCAAGGTTCCTGCTGATCCCTTTCAGGTAATTGAAACCAAACCCCATTTGCATATCGCCGATCCTGCTCCACAAGTGCTTGTTGAACACATTATTAAATGAGGTAGTTCGGATGAGCTGCGCCGTATTAAAATCGTTATAAAAAACATGAAATACGATGGTTGATGGCTTTACGGCAGGTGATTCCTGCGCGCAAAGCCGCAAAACCAAAAAACTCAGCAGGGCTATAAGGATTATGCGTTTCATGGGTGTTTTATTGGTTCTTCGTTTTTCCTTTTATTGCTTGTACCCATCTGATTGATGATACTGAAAACCACAGGTTCGCTTCTTCCCTGCACGTTGTTATCTGCGGTGGGTATGGGTACGCCGTTTACATCAAGTGTTTGCACCGTCCAGATAAATTGCCTGTTCGCTGTTGAATCCAGCATGGGTAAATCAGGCCGCCAGATGTATTGTGTTGTTCCCTGCATGGCCGGTTCGTCAAGCAGCGGGCGGTTACCCCTGAAAGCCTGCATTGGCTCCTGTCCGGGCATTATCTCAAAAACCTGCACGCGGTAAACCGGTGTCTCCTGTGATACGGGCACCAGGCTGGTCCAGCGGAAAGTGATCACACTTTGCGCAATATGGGCATCAAGTTGCGCCCCGTTGGCAGGCTGCATCAAAATGGGAAGCTGGTAGGAAGTGACGAAAAACGGGCGGGTTTGTTTTGCCTCCACAACATCGCCCAGGTTGTTTGTTAGTTCAACCATTAACTGGTACTGTCCGGCAGGTAAACGCCCGGTGCGCTGCAACAGGTTTTGGAACGTACCCGAAAGCCTTAAATTTTGTAATTGCAGGGCATCGGCCATGGTGAACTGGTTTACGCCGGGCTTTAAGGTATAAACCCTGGCTGCATTAATGTTTGATATGCCGATGGTCCCGCCGCTTTCATCAAGCAGGCTTGTCCTTATTTTTATATTCGGATCACCCTGGATTGCCCCCTGTATATAGCTGATGATCATCATGCCGTTAACAGGGTTCCCCCATTCCGAGAGCCAGGGCTGCGGCCTGGGGTTTAACGCCAGGTTAAGGAGGATCTGTGCCCTCGATACCTGGACAACCAGGAGCATTATTGCGATTAAAAATAAGCTGTATCTTTTCATGTTAAATTCCTTAATGCTAAAACTTGTATTGTAAGCCTGTCCTCAGGGTGCTCTCAAAATATTGAGGATACCCCATATAAACAGGAAGTAGCGAACTTCCGGGCAAATCGGAGCCATAATGGTAAAGGTTCCCCGTAAGGGCGAATTGCCAGCTTAGCTTTTTATAAATGCTCCAGTTAAAGCTGCCGGTAGCCAGCAGGTTTTTATCCGCCGTAAATGGCGATGTAGTGCTTAAATTGTACTGTAATTGTCCCTTCATGCTAAACTTTTTACCGGCCTTCCAGGTAAGCCCGGCAGTAGCGTTTAAAAGGTCGAGCTTGATTGAAGGGGTCGTGGTCGTATTTTCAAACCACATCACACTGAAGTCAGGATTGATCTTTGAGCTGAAAACGGTGGGGACATACAGCAATAAAGCAGTTTGGGTATTGTTGTGGGTAGTCCCGCTGGTAGTAGTTTCGTCGTATTTGCTCCGGGTGTAGGTAGCGCTGAGCAGGTTGTTCATTTTTGCATTGCTCCAGTTATAAACCGGGTTAATGCTTAATTCATTACTCACACTTTTATAGCCCGAAATACCGGGTGAGTTAAAACCGAAATTGTTAAAGTTTACATTCAGGCTAAACTTATCGGTAAACTGCGTAAAGGCATTTACGTTGGCTATGATTTGATTTGTTGTGCCGGGGCCGGCTGTATGGCTGAGGTTGCCCAAACGCTCGCCGATACTGGCAACTACATTTATTTTCTTTTTCCATGCATTAAAGCGGGTATTGCCCAGATATTCCACCCTGTCGTTACTCATAAAAGGGAAGCCTGCGGTGTAGTAACCTGCCCCGTAATAATTAAATTTTGCCCCTATTTCCCAGTCTTTCCCTTTTTTGCCGATCCCCAGCATTACCGCATTATCTTTATCTGTTGAAGTACGGGAACTGAGGAAAGGCTTTAAATCCTGCACGGGGGAAACAGACAGGGGATCGTTTAAGTTCCTGGTATGAAAGCTTTGTCCCAGTTCGATATGGTAGTTCCAGCCATTGGCCGAAGTGGCTGTGGCCAGAAAGCTTACCACCATATTTGCCTGCGGGTCGATGGGCGGCAGGGGTATCGAAGTCAGGGAATTTTGCAGGTCGGAGGAGTGGACAAAGTTAAACCCTACAAAATATTTTCCTTCTTTTTCCATCCCCAGCTGGCCCATCCATTGGTTGCGCTGGTAAGTGCCTGTAACGCCCGGATTCGGCGGTATCAGGGTAGGGGCAACATAATTTACCGGACTTTGCGAAACCCCGTTAAACAGTTTGATCCGGAATTTTCCCGGCGCAAGGTTTACCCCGTAGCCAAAAATACCCAGGTCGCCGGTGCTCAGGTCGCTGTATTTAAGGTATTGCGTGCCCAGCAGTATTTCGGTGGCGCCAATTTTTGGCCTGATGCCAAAACTATTTGCCGGATTGGTTAAAAACTGCCAGAAACTTTGTTTGCCGCCTGTTGATGGTGTGCTGAAATTATTTTGCCCGCTGCTGAAATTAAAATTAAAAGGAATACTCCACTGGCCCACGGTAATGGTCGGATCAAAAGTATAACGGAACAGGTTCCAGGGCTTGCGGGCCTGGTAAAAATCGGGTGTTGGCTGTTCCGGCATTTTATCAAGCCCATAGCCTTCGTAAGATACACCCATGTCGCCGCCAATGGAGAACGGTTTCGGCTTATCCTCCTGCGCGTTTGCATCAAAGGCAAGGAATAAAAGCAGAACAGCAGCTATTTTGCTAAGATGGGTCATCGTTTTATCAATCATGTTTTACCTCAGTTGCATTGCTGCAAAGCGCCCGTTTACGGGGCGCCTTTTGCTGCAACTCCAAAGTTGTTATCCGTTTACCTGTTCGCGCCACCGTCTGTACATGTTATGCTAACCGAATCAAGAAAATTTCCCCCGTCCGGCGGGCCTTTGCCCCCGTTTGATGAGATGGACTCAAAGGTTAATTTATATGTTCCTGCCGGTATAAGGGCAGGTGCTGTGTGATAAGTAGTCCAGCCGGAGTTATTATCGCTATAGGTCCCTAAAGGAATAGCCGTACCAAGTAAAGGTACCAGCGACACCTTCATAACATCAACACCGCTATACCGCCCCCGGTGTGCAAATGAGATGATTACCGTTTTTGCGGGGGTTGTAAAAGTTTGATAAAGTGTACCAACCATTGTGGCATTTAATTCGGCAAAATAGGTGCCTGTATTTGAATGAACACTTTCAAATCCGGTGTGCCAGATTTCAATCAGGCCATCTGATGCGGTAGTTTTCCAGCACGGGATATTATTCTGGCTGGTTTGAACGTAATCTGTCGGGGCTTGTCCGTTAAGTATCTGTTCAAAATCTCCGTTACACAATATCGGGCAAGGTTGGGGTGTGCAGTCGTTAACAACAACTGTATAGGTACATGGTGAGCATGCTATGCCGTTACAGGCGGCGTTTAAAGTAATGGTATAGGTTCCATTGGCTGTCGGGATAAAACTATCGCTTATACTTCCGGCGCCGCTGCCTGTTTTAATATTTACGCCATCTTTTTTAATCACCCAGGTGCTTACCGGCTGACAATTCTTTTCACTGTTGCTGCACTGGTAAGTGTTTGTAAAATTAAATGCCTGATTGCATGGCCATGGTATGTTCAGGCCGCAAACATATTGTTCCCTGTACACCTTTAACGGCCCCCATGTGCCGCAATTACATGTTTTGCAATTGGTAACTACTGCTTTGTAACTGCATGACGGACATTTTAAGCCATTGCAGGTTGCGTTCAGGGTAATGGTATAGTTGCCGTTGGCTGTTGGTGTGAAACTGCCCGCAATACTGCCTGTACCTGTGCCGGTTTTCAGCACTGTTGTGCCGTCCGTAATTTCCCATGAGGTTACCGGCTGGCAACTCTTGCCGGCAGGGCTGCATTGGTACGAACTGGTAAAATTGAAAGGCTGGTTACAGCTCATACGTATAGGTATTTCGGTGCCGCATTTATATTGCATCACCAAACGACTGCTTTGCGGAACGTTCAGCGTTCCCCATGAGCCGCAGCTGCAGCAATCAGCAACGACCAAAGTATAAGTACAAGGCGGACATTTGACGCCTCCGCAAATGGCATTTAAAGTCAGTATGTAATCGCCGTTCCCGGTGGGGGTAAATGAGTCGGCAATAGTACCTGTGCCGTTTCCTGTTTTAATACTGAGGCCATCTTTGGTGATTTCCCATGATGTTATTGCCTGGCATGATTTATCATTTGGATTACTGCACTGATATAACGCCGAGAAATTAAACAGCTTGTTGCAGTACCATTTTATTTCACTTCCGCAATCAAATGTCAATGCTCTGCCTCCAGCTTGCTGAACCTTCAGCGGGTTCCATTTACCGCAGTTGCAGCAATCAGCAACAACAACAGTATAAGTACAGGGCGGACATTTTATTCCGTTGCAAACGGCGTACAGGGTAATAGTATAAGCGCCGTTACCTGTTGGGGTAAACGAATCGGTTATAGTGTTTGTTCCATTGCCTGTTTTTATACTTACGCCATCCCTGGCAATTTCCCATGACATTATTGCCCGGCAACTCTGTCCGTTCGAATTGCATAGGTAGGTACTTGTAAAACTGAATGGCTGGTTACATTTCCATTGTATGTTGCTGCCACATTCAAAGCCGGCTACTCTTGCGCCAAGTTGAATCACCTTTAGCGGTCTCCAGTTGCCGCAATCACAGGTTGGGCAATCTTTAATTGAAATAGTATAGCTGCATGGCGGACATTTTATGCCGTTACAGCTGGCATTTAAGGTAATGATATAAATGCCGTTGGCATCCGGTGTAAAACTATCACCAATGTTATTAGTGCCGCTTCCGGTTTTAATGGCTACGCCGTTTTGCGTAATCACCCATTCGGTTTTCGCCTGGCAACTCTCGTTATTAGGGCTGCACTGGTAAGCAGTGATAAAGCTGAAGGGTTTATGGCATGTCCATGGGATGATATTTTTACCGCCGCATTCAAATTTTTCAATACGGTTCACAGTCAGCGGACTCCAGGTGCCGCAGTTACAGGTTGGGCAATCTTTAATTGAAATAGTATAGCTGCACGACGGGCATTTGATGCCGTTACATTCGGCATTTAAGGTAATGGTGTAAATGCCGTTGGCATCCGGTGTAAAACTATCACCAATGTTGTTAGTGCCGCTGCCGGTTTTAATGGTTACGCCGTTTTG
>JBIOHE010000143.1:0-10479 GCA_044448725.1 Sphingobacteriales bacterium
CTAATAAACATCCACTAATAAACATCGTAATGAAAAAGATCAGTTTAATATTATTTATAATCGGTATGATTTGGACAGTCCAAACTGCACAGGCCCAAACTCAGGACACGACAAAAAACAGCATCGAAGTTAAAAAGACGGTTAGAAAAGGCGCTCATGGGCGTACAATAACCAAAATTAAGATGACAGGCAAAGGGACTGCTGATGCTATTAACGGCGCTGCGGATGATGCCGTAACGGGTCATTCAAAGCCGGTTGTGATAAACACACCAGCGCCGGTACAACCTCAACCAACAGTAGTTGTGGTACATGATACTGTACGCACGAATACACCAGTGCCCGTGTATATACCTGCTCCGGAACCCAAAACAACCGAGGTAACTACTACCACTACCGAAACGAAACCAGTTGTTACCGCGGGTGTAAATACGCACCATGCTACGCATGCTTACCACAAGCCGGGGCATACTTACCACAGAACTTACAAAAAAACAGCGGCCACAACACCAGCCACAAAAACGACCACCACCACTACAGTTAAGAAAACTGAATAAAGGTGCGGCCTGGCGTAAAAATAATCTCGCTTTTGCCAGCCTATACAGCGGGACTATCATCATTGATAGTCCCGCTTTTTTATAATGTCATGCCTGCCTATCGCTTGACCATAAATAAATTGAGCGTCTTCGCACCACTATTATACAACGATGTCTCCTTCGCAATCCTGGCAGAGAGAGGTTAGGGTTATGATTGACATTGAAGCGGTAGTTGAAGACTAAGGGCATGACTAATCAGCAGATGGAAGCTACGGACGGCGGGGAGAAAATTTAGCTGTTTTTATCCTTTCGCGACCGGGATAAAGCTATCGGGATAAAAATGAGCATAAGAACCCATAATAACAACGGGGTTATGAGGAACACCGATGCAGGTTTGGCACCCGGCGGACTTAATATGCCGCTATAAGCAAGCAAAGAAATTAGTGAAATAACCAGCATCAGGCAATAGAGGGTAATCCTGATCTTAGTCAGCCTAATGCTAAAAACTGCATGGGCGGCCAGAATCGCGGCAAAAGGGGAAAGAACCCAGACCACAAAAAAGATAACCAGCAACATGGATTTATTATTATGGCCGGTATTGAGGGTAAGTGTAAACGACTCTCCGGCGCCGACTGCCAATGCAACGAGGGAAATTATGCGTAATGTATTAAGCGTGAAAATCTTTTTCAATTGGTGTGGTTTTACTGGCCGGAGCCGTTAAAATGCATTCATAATTTCTACAGTATAAAATTAGGGTTTTATATTTTTTAGCGTATGGGTTTGTGGATTTTTTTGTTGAGACAACATTTTGGAATTTCAGACCGCTATGAATTTCAAATCGTATTCGCAAAGTTCGTTACCTGTCTGCGGAGCACTGAAGCCTTTGCCCCGTACTTTGCCCGTTAATCCCGTGCCCGATGGCTTTTAAGATCGTGATAATTAAATTCTTTGTCTTGATTTTAATCTTACCCGGCTTTGTGCTATTAAATTAAAAATTTTAAACATCCGGCACATTGAATACTTTTTTTATATTTGCTTAATACGCAATAGCTGTTGTTTTAAGAAGCCGGGGCGTTAACTATAACCTTGTTCATATCCTTAAAAATAAATAAAAATTTATCTGACACCTTAAAAACCAAAGCAAAAATCATGTCAACTTACAGCATCAATTTTTTTAACAACTCCAGCATGCCGGGGAGCATTTGTGTGTTCCAGCAGAGCCCGGATACTTCAAACCCTAATGTTTTCGCTTTAGCGTGGTTTGCCAAATTTACCAACCCCAACACCAGGTTGTCCTTCTCGTGGAATCTGGATTATTGTTTTATATGGGATGAAACCGGCCAGCTGGTACCGGGAATAACATTCAACGCATCCGAAGTTCTGCCGGCCGGGCTTACCGATAACAATACTGTAACGCTTACCAAAGGCGACGGCGCTTACCAATTTGTTGATCAAACAACCGGTGGCCAGCCAGGCTCGCTTACCATTAACTGCGATGTGACCATTCCCCCTAACCAGGCCAGCGTGGGTATAGGCATGTCGGGCGCAGGTACGTTTGCCATGCAGGCCGCGCCGAATATGGCTTATTTGTTTACACCCCAGCCCCAGTATTGGGTGGCATTCGGCAACTTTGAGCAGGGCCAGGCTTTGGATGCCGGCGAAATTACCAATTCGGCGCAGGTAGCCTTTCCACCCAATATTTACGCCATGGATGTTAAGCTTAATATGGATAATACCTGGACAATTACACAAGCTGCGGATTGAGCGGCTGGTTGAATTGTAAACGCTTTTCGGCGAGCGCGCTGCGGATGAATTGACGCGCACAGGAGTTTTTCGGTAGATTCGAAATGTAGTTAAAGACCACATGCATAGGAAATCTATGGACACACTACGGACAGCGAAATAAAAATATTTTTACAGAATTTCTTTATTTATAAAAATAATGTGTATCATTGTGCCATGAAAACAACAACAATACAATGCTTTATACCCCAACTGATTTATCAGAGAGGATAGGCTATGTATTGAATAAAATAAACGAAATACTTGAATCCTCTTAGTTAAATCTAAGGGGATTTTTTGTTTTAGACAGATTTTGCAGGGTAGTATATCAATTGGTCAGATTATCCGCCAGCTGGCGGAGATGTGGAGGCTCCCGGTTCGAGTCCGGGTTACCCTACTAAGAGTTGCAGTGGCAGGTGGCAGTAGCAGCTATTTACGGCTAAATGTTAAATGGAAATATAGCTCAATGGTCAGAGCAGCACCCTTATACGGTGTCGGTTAAAGGTTCAAGTCCTTTTATTTCCACTTGTTAAATAGTTGATTTACAATGAGAATTAGCAAACATGGTGTATGCGCCGGACTGAAAATCCGGAAATCCGGGATCGTTACCCGGGTTCTCCACTATATAAGGTCAGTTGCCCGAGTGGTTTAAGGGAGTCCTCTGCAAAAGGAATGTTCACAAGTTCGAACTATCTCTTGAGCAGGAATGTGTTAAGGTTGTGCGAGCGAAAAATCTTGTACCGACCTCGTTATTTTCCTGTGGTGCAACGGTAGCACGTCTGATTTTGGTTCAGAAGATCGTGGTTCGAACTTTCTCTTGAGCGGGTTGCGCCTGGGTAGAGCGAGCGAAAAATCCATGCAGGAAAACTTGATGATTGGAGGGTGGTAGTTGGTGATCGTTTGTTGATTGCTGTATATTTTTTTAAAAAAGCTCGCAGGTTGTGGGTAAGGGGTTGGTGTGTTTTTAATAAAGAAATATCTTTATTTACTGATGCTTTGAGGTAGTCAAAGGCTGCGCACTCGCTTTATTTTTTTGACTATATTTAAACGTTATCAAATATCATGAAACTTAGTTTTTTAATGCTTTTATTTTTATTGGCCGGCTGTAGTCAGCCTGAGACTACTAACACTTATATTTCGAAAATAGAATTTAAGCTGCATGCAGATAAAGAAGACAGTGCTACCTTTGCAGACGGAATTGAACCCTGGATAAACCTTGATACGCCAAACAAACAAATTGACAGCCTTATTGATCCAGATGAAATAGTTTTGCCATTCAATAAGGTGACACTGATAATTGATTATCCATTAACCAATAAGGCGGTTTTCGATATTGAGGGCACTGGAAATGGATTTTCAAGGAAACAACTGATCCTGCTGATTAGTAAAAAATACCATGAAATTTATAAGGAAGAAGAAAGTTCAGCAAGTACTAAAACGGTCCCTGCGGATGAAAGAAAAGGCCTTTTAAACCGCAACCTTACAAACGGCAAGTATGGCGTTTGCTGCCATGATCTGTCCGACCTTGATTTAAGTTATATTGAAGTTTACAAAAACACTTTGGGGGAAATATTTTTGGTACTTGATGTTGAATCATGAGGTTAGCTGCGTATCCGGAAAAGCTGCCTCATTGAGCTCAAGGTGTTCGTTCTATCGATGAGGCATGGCAATTGCGCTTGAAATTATTAGTTTATTTATCTTTATTTATGCTGGGACATTTTATACGATTCAAGGGGAAAGGTTTTTTAGTAATTGTGCTTCCTCTATTAATTGGCATTATTCTTTTTTTGGTATTCGATGGTTTAAATTGGAACGATCAATACATTTTCTCCATATCATTATTTTCATCGTCTTTTATCATCTGGTTTTACGATGGCGGACCGGCACTACTTCGGGAGGGATTTAGTAAAAGAGTCACAAGTAAACATACTTTTTGCTGGATCGAAATCAAATACTGGGCGCTTGTGTTAGGCGTTGCGGGATGTATATCATTAGGGAGCGTACTCAAAAAATAGTTCATTACCTGTCTGCGTGGCACAAGCCACTATGCGCAGACCTTGGCCGTCATTCTCGCGCTGGAGGGGGTTTAAATATATGGATATGATTTGAATCGCAATTATCCATTTCACTTAAATTATTGTGCGTCAAAGCGGAATGCTTGCCATGTGGTAAATTTAGGGATCGAATTTTGATAGCTTATCTTAAGATACTATCAAAATCAATAATAGAAATATCGTCGTTTTTTAAAGCTCTCACGAACCGAGTCTCGCGATTATATAAAAACCAGTAGCCTTTTGTTCTGCCCGCATAAATCAATTTGCCATTGGCTTCAATTTTTTCGCCGCTTTTAAGTTTTATCGTAAAGTGTGTATGCTTCACCTTGTCGGTCAGGACAGCATAGTTTGCGAAAGATTCAAAAATGCCGTACCAAAGAGCAAAAACCAGAATTCCGATAAATACATTTTTTTTAAAAAATGAATCCTCTCTTTTCGCGCCCTTAACCATCACGTACAAATAGAACAAGAACGGTATTACTCCATATTTCCAGTACTTAATTGGAAGCATCCAAAATTGCTGAACAACAGGATCATTATTCTTTGCAACGACAAATAGAAAAATAACGAAGGTATATAATATTAAAACAAATAGAATCCTCTCCTCTTTATTGAATTTTTCGCTTTTGAGTATATAATTTGCGGTATATATTGGCCCCACATATAAAATCAGAAAAATGGCCGTTGGGAATGACAAGACCAATTCCGTTGTATCAACATATTGAAAAATTGGAACATGCAAAAGTAAAACATAATAGAAATACATCTTCGCGATGGAGTAGGTCAATCCTACAACCAAGAGGTATGTTGTATATTCAGTAATCTTTGCAATGTTGAAGACTGACTTTGAACTTATTGATTCACCGGAGTTTTCCATGATTAGGTTATAATCAAAAATACATTTTTTTATTAGTAATAGGTATGTTGCCACGCAAGACAATGGTGATTTTTATATGTTATTTTTATTCTGCCAAAAGACAGCGAAGGGTATTCTCCGCCATGCATTTCCGCCATGCATAGTTCGCAAGCAAGGCGTAGAAGATCCTTCGCTCGCGCTCAGGATGACAGTAGAGCGGGGCAACTCTTCCGCGGAATGGACGGAACAAAAACCCGCAACCATATGCCCGACAAGAACAAATGCTACCATTGAACTACCATTCCTTTTTTACAATTTGTCACCCTGAACCCGAGCGAAGGATCTTCTACGTTCTGCATTTCCGCCATGCATAGTTCGCAAGCATGGCGTAGAAGATCCTTCGCTCGCGATCAGGATGACAATAGGGCGGAGCAATATTCCCGCGGAATGAACGGGATTCGAACCCGCAACCACATGCCCGACAAGCACGCATTCTACCATTGAACTACCATTCCTTTTTTACCCACCGTCATGCTGTCCGCCAAAGGTCGGATCAGCACCCCACATGCTAAGTAAACGCCATGCCTGGTTCGCCAACCTGTGGGCTACCTGTCGCTTATCTACCTGTCCCGTGGGGTGCCGAAACAAGTTCGGCATGACGTGTTTTTTTTAACTGTTAACTGCCCACTCAAAACCTGCCTGCGGCAGGCAGGCTGCCAATTTCCTCCCCCCTAATCCTCCGGTCTCTCCCGCGCATCCGCCATGCGGACTATCCGGGGATGAAACTCGGCCAGTACTTCTACCAGCGCGGTTTGGGCGGCCATTACGGCGTGGATGTCTTTGTAGGCCATCGGGGCCTCGTCGATGTCGCTACCCATCAGGGTAATGTTTTTATCCATCAGGTTGGCGGCAACGTCGGCTTTGTCGATGGTTTTAAAGGCGGCGCTCCGGCTCATCAACCTGCCCGCGCCATGCGAAGCGGAATTGATAGAGGCCGCATCACCTTTGCCGCGCACCACAAAACCGGGTGTGCTCATACTGCCGGGGATGATGCCCAAAACCCCTTCGCCGGCCGGGGTGGCGCCTTTGCGGTGTACCATTACTTCGGTACCATCGGCCAGTTGCTCTTTCCAGGCAAAGTTGTGGTGGTTCTCAATCCG
This sequence comes from Sphingobacteriales bacterium, assembly GCA_044448725.1. Lineage (GTDB taxonomy): Bacteria > Bacteroidota > Bacteroidia > Sphingobacteriales > Sphingobacteriaceae > Mucilaginibacter. The sequence continues at coordinate 6,386 of JBIOHE010000143.1, forward strand.
CATTAATGGCTGCAGGTTAAGCGCCCGGGCAATTTTGTTATGGATCTCGTGGTGATTGGCGCTGGCATATTCGCCGGCCAGGTTCATCGCAATCCAGTATTCCTGCCCGTCTTCGGTATCCAGGTCAAGCCAGGCTAAATGTTTAGCTTCGGCAGGCAATTTGGTTTTGGTCATGGCCAGTTTCGAATAATAACCGGCAACACTTCCCCCAAAGCCCCGCGACCCGGAATGCGACAGCAGCGCCAGATAATTACCCGCCGGGATGCCCTGCAAAGCGCCCTCGGCAATAATTAGTTCGCCCCATTCCACAAAATGGTTGCCGGTACCGCTGGTACCCAGCTGCGCATAAGCCTTATTTTTTAAACTGCGGATCACCTTCGTCTCGCTCCATGCCCCGCTGTCGAACAGCGAAGTATCATGGTGTTTTTTGGTAACGCCGCCTATACCGAAACAGGTGTTGTCCAAAAGCAATCCTTTCAGCATGTCCGTTTCGCGGTCCATGGTAGCGGCATGCATATCAAAAATACTGAGGCACATACGGCAGGCAATATCCACGCCCACGGCAAAGGGGATAATGGTATTGGCCGTTGTGGCCAGCACCCCGCCAATGGGCAAACCGTATCCCTGGTGGGCATCGGGCATAAGGGCGCCGGCAACAGCTATCGGCAATTGAATAGCTGTTTTCATCTGCGCCAGCGCCCCAACTTCAATATGTTCCAGTCCATAAACCGGGAATTCAGCAATTTCCTCTTTCAGTTTATGGGTGCTACGCTGCTGCTTCACAAAATGCCCCTCCTTGCGCATTTCGATGATCTTTTCGGCCAGGTTTTTAAACTTGCCGCCTTTTTTCATCGCGTATGGCATTGGGTCGTCGATCAAAGCCTCAATATTAGCCAGGATCTGCAACCTGTCCATTACCCCGTTTTTTAGCAAGCCATTAGCCACACGACTAAAAAGCGCCAGCAACTCCGGCGTATTAATGCCAAGGTTGGATAATTCCGTATTGGTTATTTTTTCTTTTTCCATGGTATCTTACTTTATCGTTTTGCCTCACCCTGCCCTCTCCAAAGGAGAGGGTTCTAACAGTGTTCTATTTTTCTCAAAGTCCTCTCCTTTGGAGAGGATTTAGGTGAGGCAAAACGAACTTAGGGGAGGCAAAACGCTTTCACACCACAAAACAATACCCTATCTGCGCAATCTATTTGCGCAGTAAAAAATAAATTAATAAATTTATTGAAAATTAAGAAAAAAGCGATCCATGGCGCGCAAAGGCCTGACAGAAAAGCGGGCCGGGCGTATGGCCTGCGGGCGGAAGCTTTTTTCTGTCTTGATTTTTTTTGGTCCTTTTTTGTATCAAGACAAAAAAGGACTAGCCCCGCGGCAATTGAGCGGGAGCGTCTCCGTATAGACCAAAATAACCTAAGTGACCCTTAATAACCAACTAACCAAACAAACCAACTCCGAAATCCGAAATCCGAAATCCGAAATCCGAAATCCCCCCAAAAGATGCCCATCAACCGCAACGCCCTCATCCGCTACCGCACCATCGACCAATCCCTCCAAAACCGCTACCGCAAATGGACCCTGGATGACCTGATCGAAGCCTGCTCCGACGCGCTGTACGAATACCAGGGTATAGACCGTGGTGTAAGCCGCCGCTCCGTACAGGCCGATATTGAAATGATGCGCAGCAACAAGCTGGGCTACGAAGCACCGATTATTGTGGTGGATAAAAAGTATTATACCTACGCCGATAAAAATTTCAGCATCACCAATATCCCCCTAAACCAGCAGGATATGCAGGTGTTGAGCGAGGCAGCAACCTTGCTGAAACAGTTTAAGGGATTCAGTGATTTTACCGGTCTCAACGAAATGGTGAGTAAACTGGAAGATAAGATCTACACCCAAAAAACCCAAAGCGCCCCGGTGATAGATTTCGAGAAAAACGATAATTTGAAAGGACTGGAATATATCGAGGGCATCCGCAAGGCAATTGTTTCACAAACTACGCTGGGGATAACGTACCAGTCGTTTAAAGCCCGTGAGGCAAATACCTTTTATTTCAGCGCGTATATGCTGAAGGAATACCGCAACCGGTGGTTTGTGTTAGGAAGATCGCACCAGCGGAATGCACTATTGCAAAACCTGGCACTCGACAGGATCCAGGCCATCGAAGAAACCGCAGCAGAAACTTACCGCGAAAATAATACCATCGACCTGGCGACCTATTACAGCGATGTGATCGGCGTAACCAAAAGCCCCGGACAGCGGGATTGCGAGGTTGTTTTTTGGATTGACAACGATAATGCGCCCTACCTGATCACCAAGCCGCTGCATGCCAGTCAGAAACTATTGAGCACGGAAGCGGATGGGATGATCTTCAGTATCCGTGTGATCCCGAACTTTGAACTGGAACGGGAGCTATTAGGCTTCGGACCAAAAATAAAAGTACTTGGGCCAAGGCTGCTGCGGAAGAACATAAAGAACCAGCTGGCCAAAGCGCTTGGGCATTATGATAGCCCGGTTTAAACATTACCTATCCGTTGGCTGAAGTGGCTGTTGCACAATTCTGTTCGCAATTTATGATTTTTCGACCTTGAAAAATCAGTTGTCACCGGCATTTTATGCATGGTGACGTATAAAAAACCCGGCGAGGTGTGAAAATGGGTTAAAATGCCTTTTTAAGCCATTTTTCAGGCTTTGTATGTTATCTTGAACTATCCTTGGCTTATGTTTTAACATTTTTTTGAGATTATAGGCAATGCGGCCATCGTCAAACACTTATTGGCCTGGCTTAACCCCTTTGTATTGACCCGCTTTATGCATAAATAGTTTACAAGGGTGCCGATCACAGGCTCTACAGTACTTTGCCGAAGCTTCTTTAGTATTTTACCCTTACGGGTTTGCGTACGGACATGCATCCTGTCATAATACGGTTTATCTATCGTTTTACGTATTTGGGTAAGTTTTTCCCTATAAGCAGAGCACTGTTCCTTAAATGCGCATCCCGCACATTCCTTTCTATTGACCAGGTATCGTTTCATAAAATACCCCCATCAAATTGTGTTCCCCGATAAGTAAGTTGCTTGCCATTAGCACATTCATAATAATTGCCTTCAGGATGAAAGATGAATCCATCACGCTGGTAATTAAATAGCCCCCTGTTAGGTATATAACCTGTTATCCTGTTTGCTTCCAATGCCTTTAACGCATCTCCGCTGCTGAATCCGGTATCTGCTATAATCTCCAATAAGGCGATGTCGTTTTCAAGCAGGTTGTTTTTTGTATGTGTCACAATTGCTTGTAAACACTGGCCATCCTGCTTTTCAGCTGTAAAAACCTGTGCATGTGTAATCAGGTGCGAGACGGTGTCTACGATAATCTCCCCCAGGTAATTCATCGCTGTAGCTTTACCAGGCTTTACTGACATTTTTGCATCCGGATCAGTGGGACTTGGGCATCATTCCCTGGTTTTTTCTTTGACTTTACATTAACACTTTCTTGTTCATTCCGTGCAGCAATATTTAATGGAGATCTATCAACAGACTTTTCTTTATCGTCGCTGGCTACCGGATCACAATCGCCGTGAATAACATCCCCAAAATTCCTCTTTGGCTTTATCTCCTTAACTTCCTGATAATCATTTTCTTCAATCTTTAAGGCAACAGGCCGCTCCTTATCTTCATTAGCTGTTAGCTGTTTCCCAAATATTTCCCCATCCTCCAATATCTCTTTTTCAACAAGGCTGTCCATAGAAGCATTCGCCTTGATGAAAAAACCATCAACAGCCTGCCTTCTGCCGGATATCATTCCTTTATCTATGCATTGCTTTAACACTTTTTTAAATAAGGCTATAAATATGTCGACACTATATAATTGCCGGGTCCTGCTTAATGTACTATGCCATGGCAGTTTCTGATCTACATCATAACCAATAAAGTACCGAATATCCATACGCATACTGGCCATTCTGATAATATGCCTGTCGCTATCCACGTTTTCCGGATATCCAACCAGCATCAGCTTCATAAACACTATAGGATCAATGCTTTTTGGCCCGGTAACCCCATAATAGCTGGCTGTGGCCTTATATA
>JBIOHE010000144.1:0-10445 GCA_044448725.1 Sphingobacteriales bacterium
GCTTTTGCCTGACTGATAGTCAGATGGCGCTTTTTTGCCAAGCGGGTTAGCTACCTTTTTTTTCTCTTTAACGTTTTGTCTGTCCTTGCTCATTGTATTTTTTTTTTAGATGTCCGGCTTTCAGCGATATTAGCCATAATTGAACCCTAAACCCGGTGTTACGGCGATGTAATAAATGCCTGATTTTTAGCTGAAAGGAAATATTTTTATGGCAGTATTGTAATTCTAACCGAATTATAAAGGGATTTTATTAAAGGTAAGGTTTAATAAGCAATTAGAAGAATTTTAAACGCTAATTTCACGATAAAAAATAAATTGTGACGTTTTTTGAATAATTATGGCGAAAGCATTTACAGATAAATGCAAAATTTATACCTTTGGCACCAAATAACGTAAATGGTTATTTATTAGGCACAAATATCAATATCATTAATTAGCATAAAATGAAACCATTCATTTCAACAACAGTTTACGGCGTTTTAACTTATATCCTCAGTCTTACATTAATAGCTTCTCCGTGGTTATTCGGGTTGGTTGATGTTTCGAGCGCAGCTTTGTTTCTTCCGATCTATATTGGATGGCTTCAATTGATTATGTGCATTTTTGCGGATACTGAAGTTGGTTTTATCAAACAATTCCCTGTACAAATTCACATGGTGCTTGATGTTGTGATGGGCTTTATCTTAATGGTGTCTCCCTGGTTATATACTTTTTCTGACAAAGTATTCCTGCCGGAACTGCTGTTAGGCGGGCTTTTATTCTTCCTGGGTATTTTCACAAAAAAATCCCCGTTTTTAACCAAAACGCATCGCGCAGCCCCCGAAGGGCAAATAACTTCAACCGATTCTTTCGAAGGCCGCTTAAACATCTGATAAGCGCTGCTTAAACAGGTATAAACAAGCAGGGGGCGCCAAAAGCGCCCCCTGCTTGTTTATATTTATGCCTTTCCGGTAGTTCATTTTGTGAAGGTTTTCTTCTACACCCAATGTCTTAAAAAATGAATGCGCGTAACTTCAAGTTCTGTGCCAATAAGGTATTTTGTGCCTAATATCATTTTTAGCAGTAAAAGTTTCAGATGATAATTTTCATGATTTTATATAATTATTCTTTAAATTGCCCTGATTAAAACCATTTTTTCGACAGTGTTTAAGCTTATTTAGAACAATTATAAATTATATATTACTGTCATTTATTTGTCACTGATACTGTAATAAATTATACTTTTGTGGCTGAAAAATTCGGGTATAATAGACATCCCTGCGTGAACATCAATCATTAATATAGAAAATTATTTAGTATAAATACACTTTATGAGGAGTTTCTCATTGATTTTTAAACAATTCTCAAGGTCGGTTTTACTGATTGCCGGTTTTGCTTTTCTGGGCTTCTCTGCGTATGCGCAAGGTGATGCTGCCAAGGGTGAGGCTCTTTTTAAAGCCAAATGTTCAGCCTGCCACAAAATTGATACAAGGGTTGTCGGCCCTGCATTGGGTCCGCTTGTTACGGCCGAAACTGATGACAAATGGTTAGCCAAATGGGTTCAGAACAGCCAGGGCTTAATAGCCGCCAAAGATCCAAAGGCGCTCAAGATTTTTAATGAGTATAACCAGGCAGGCATGACCGCATTTGATGAACTGGCCGACGGCGATGTAGCCAATATTATGGCTTATGTGCGAACCACATGGAAAACCATGCAGGCTGCACCAGCCCCCGGCGCAGCAGGAGGACAGCCTGTTGAAACCGGCCCGGGCAATCTGGTCGTTTTTTCGTTGATCGGTATAATTGTTCTTGCATTCATTATCATCCTTGTTTTAAACAAGGTTATCGCGACGCTTGAGCGCCTGATGTTGAAAAATAAGGGCCTGTTTGCTGAATCAGCTGCCGCAGAAAAAGCGCCTGTTGACCGTTTGGCTACCGTTAAAAAACTGGCCAAAAATAAAAAGCTGGTTTTCTTTGTGCTGTTGTGCGGTACTCTTGCATTTTGCAGCTGGGCCTGGGTTGGCATGTGGAACACTAATATTCATCAGGGCTATCAGCCGGTGCAGCCAATTAAGTTCCCGCATGATCTGCATGCAGGCGCAATGAAAATTGATTGCCAGTATTGCCACACCGGTGCGTATAAATCAAAAAATGCATCTATACCATCATTAAATGTTTGTATGAACTGTCACAAAACCATCGACAGGACATTAAACAGTAAAACAGCATCGACTGAAATACAAAAAATTTATGATGCGTTGGGTTATGATCCTCAAACTCAGAAATACGATAGCACCAAGGCAAGGCCTATTCAATGGGTACGTATCCATAACCTGCCCGACTTTGTATATTTCAATCACTCGCAGCACGTAGTAGCAGGAAAACAGAAATGCCAGACTTGCCACGGTCAGATACAGGAGATGAAAGAGGTTTATCAATACTCGCCGCTTACTATGAAATGGTGTGTACAATGCCATAAACGTACCGGCGTTGATTTTACAAACCCGTACTATGCAAAATACTCAAACTTAGAAGCGGTGCACAAACTGCTTAGCGAACACAAACCGGTTTCGGTTGCTGTGATGGGTGGTATCGAGTGTGGTAAATGCCATTATTAATAATTGAATAAAACTTAGCATTACAGTTTATATAGCTTAAATGGATAGCAATAAAAAATACTGGAAAGGTTTAGAAGAGCTGAACAAAACGCCGGAATTTGTTGAGAAGAATAAACACGAGTTCGCGGAGCCTATTCCTATCGAAGATGTTTTGACAGGCGGCGGCCTGGCAGGTAGTACCCCTCGCCGCGACTTTTTAAAAGCGCTTGGCTTTGGCGTAGGCGCTGTTACTTTGGCAGCCTGTCAAAAAGTGCCGGTTCATAAATCTATACCCTATCTTGTAAAACCAGAAGATGTAACTCCGGGTGTAGCCAATTATTATACCTCAACTTACGAGGGCCATGCCATTTTGGTTAAAACCCGCGAAGGCAGGCCAATTAAAATTGAGGGCAACCCCAAGGATCTTTTAGCTAAAGGCGGTGTTAGCGCCCAGGCTCAGTCATCGGTGCTTGACCTGTATGATGTTAACCGCTTAAAAAACCCTAAGAAAGACGGCAGTGATTTGGGATGGGGGCAAACAGATGAATTTGTAAAAACTGAGCTTGCAGCTATTAAAGCAGGCGGCAAAAAAATACGTATCGTATCATCAACAATTACCAGCCCTTCAACTTTAGCTGTAATTGCTGATTTTATTGCGCAGTTCCCTAATACTAAACATATAAATTATGATGCGGTATCTTATACCGGTATCATCCAGGCCAATCAAAATAGTTTTGGTAAAGCAGTATTGCCCCATTACAATTTTGATAAAGCTGATGTAATTGTAAGCTTTGGCGCTGATTTTCTGGGCACATGGATCTCTCCTGCCGAGTTTACCAGGCAATATGTACAAAACCGTAATAACAAATCGCTGCAAAGCAAAAAAATGTCGCGCCACATCCAGTTTGAAACCGGGATGAGCCTGACAGGCAGCAACGCGGATGTACGCATACCTGTTAAGCCTTCGGAAGAAGGGCTGGCGCTGGTTAATTTATACAATGCCGTTTCGGGCAAAACATTGCCCGGAAGCAAAGCGATAAAAAACAATGTGGCCGATAATGCAATTGCCATTGTTGCAAAAGAATTATTAGCTGCCAGAGGAAAAGCGCTTGTTGTTGCAGGTTCAAATGACGTGGCTACACAGGTATTGGTAAATGCGATCAACTCCCTTTTAGGCAGTTACGGAACTACCATCGATCTGGATAACCCATCACGCCAGTATGCAGGAAACGATGCCGAATTTGTTGAGTTTGTAAACGACACAAACCGCGGCGAAGTTGACGCAGTATTTTTTCTGAATTCAAACCCTGTTTATGATTACTATAGCAGTAAGGATATTGTTGCCGGTTTAAAGAAAGTTCGTTTGAAAGTTTCTTTTGCCGATCATAATGATGAAACAGCTGCCCTGTGTAATGTTATCGCCCCGAACCATTATTATCTTGAGTCATGGGGTGATGATAATGCAATTGAAGGTTATTATACCATTTTACAACCGACCATTAACCCGGTTTATGACACACGCCAGGCTGAACAAAGCCTGCTGCTATGGTCGGACAATGCGGTGAAGGATTACTATACCTATGTAAGGAACAACTGGGATAAAAACCTGCTTTCCAAAGGCGGTTTATCAGGCCAGAGCGGTTGGGAAACCCTGCTGCAAACCGGTTTTGTGAAAGCAGCCGCTAATGCTTCGGGTTCCTATACATTCAGCCGCGATCTGAATGCAGTTGCCCAAACTATTTTGGATCACAGCAACCTGCTTGCAGGTGATGGCAGTAAATTTGAATTGCAGCTTTATCAAACCGTAGCCATCCGCGATGGTAAAAAGGCAAATAACCCCTGGCTGCAGGAATTGCCTGATCCTGTATCAAAAGTTACCTGGGACAACTTTGCCGCGTTATCGCCGGCCGATATGAAGAACAAAGGATACCAGGAGGGTGATGTGGTTACAATTGATGCCAACGGATATTCGGTTACCCTTCCTGTTTTGTCGCAACCCGGCCAAAAGCAGGGAACTGTTTCGGTAGCCGTTGGGTATGGCCGCACAAATGCGGGGCCTGTTGGCGATAATGTAGGTAAAAATGTATTTCCGTTCTACAGCCTTCGCAATGGCACATTCCAGACAAGCGCTGCCGCTGCGTTAACGGCAACCGGTGAAAATTCGCCGCTTTCGCAAACACAAACACACCATTCGATAGAAGGGCGTAACAGTATTATAAAAGAAGCAACCTTTACCGAATACCTGAAAAACCCATCGGTGGAAACAGGGAACGGAAAAGATCACAAAGATTATAGCAAAAACAATCTTTTCTGGCAGGAGTATGACCATCCGCAATACAATTGGGTGATGGCCATTGACCTTAACGCATGTACCGGTTGCGGCGCCTGTGTGGTTGCCTGCAGCGCAGAAAATAACGTTCCTGTGGTAGGCAAGGCAGAAGTTGGCCGCCGCCGCGAAATGCACTGGATTCGTATCGACCGTTATTACAGCTTTAATGACAACGGTAAAGGCGGTGTTACCAAAGAAACCGAAATAGCAAAACTGGAAGACCTTGACCATGTGAAGGTTGTCTATCAGCCGATGCTTTGCCAGCACTGCGACCATGCACCATGCGAAACTGTTTGCCCGGTATTAGCTACCGTACACTCGTCTGAAGGCTTAAACCAGATGGCTTATAACCGTTGTGTCGGAACTCGTTATTGTGCAAACAACTGTCCGTACAAAGTACGCCGCTTTAACTGGTTCAATTACTGGAACGACGCAAGGTTTGAAAACTATTTGCAGAACGATCATACCTTATTGGTGCTTAACCCCGATGTAGTTACCCGTTTCCGCGGTGTAATGGAAAAATGTTCGATGTGCGTTCAACGCATACAGGCTGGTAAGTTAAAGGCCAAGATTGAAAAACGCTCCGTAAAAGACGGGGATATTAAAGTGGCCTGTCAGCAAACATGCCCGGCTAACGCAATAGTTTTCGGTAATGCCAATGACCCTGATTCGGAAGTTTCAAAAGCCTTAACCAGCGAAAGAACTTATTATGTTTTGGAAGAGTTGGGTGTGCAGCCAGGTGTAGGGTACCAGGTAAAAATTAGAAATATATCTGAATCAGAAGCTTAAAATTAATACAAGAGAGATTTAAAATATGGCATCTCATAGTGAATCAATAATCAGGGAACCGTTAATTACGGGGAAAGACATCACATACGCCCAGATCACCAACGATGTACTTCGCCCGGTTGAAAATATGCCCGGCCGCGCCTGGTGGATAGGTTTTACGGTAGCCTCATTAGGTGCATGTCTTTGGGTGTTTTCAGTGAGCTGGACATTTTGGTACGGAATAGGGGAGTGGGGATTAAATAAAACAGTGGGCTGGGCCTGGGACATCACCGGGTTTGTGTGGTGGGTAGGTATCGGTCATGCCGGAACGCTTATCTCGGCCATCCTGTTACTGTTCCGTCAAAACTGGCGAAATTCAATCAACCGTTCGGCGGAAGCGATGACGATCTTCGCGGTAATCTGCGCAGCTACTTATGTAGTTTCACACATGGGCCGCCCATGGCTGGCTTACTGGCCTTTGCCATTGCCAAACCAGTTTGGCTCTATATGGGTTAACTTTAACTCGCCGTTAGTTTGGGACGTGTTTGCGATATCAACTTACTTCTCGGTGTCACTGGTATTCTGGTACACAGGTTTATTACCCGATCTGGCCACCATCCGCGACCGCGCCACAGGCATCCGCCGTAAAATTTATTCAGTTTGCTCTTTCGGATGGACAGGTTCAGTAAAAACATGGCAGCGTTTTGAAACAGTATGTTTGATACTGGCAGGTATTTCAACGCCGCTTGTACTTTCGGTTCACACTATAGTATCCATGGACTTTGCCACTTCGCTTGAGCCGGGCTGGCATACCACTATATTCCCGCCCTACTTTGTTGCCGGGGCAATTTTTTCGGGCTTCGCGATGGTGCAAACACTATTGTTGGTTACCCGTAAGGTATTAGGGCTGGAGAATTATATCACTATGTTCCACATTGAGGCTATGAACAAGATTATCCTTTTAACAGGATCGATTGTTGGTGTGGCTTATTTGACAGAATTTTTTATCGCATACTACTCCGGCGGTGAATACGAACAATATACTTTCCTTAACAGGTTCATCGGGCCTTACTGGTGGGCGGGTTGTATGATGTACGGCTGTAACGTACTGATGACCCAGTTAATGTGGTTCAAAAAGATACGCACAAATATTCCAATTTCATGGGTACTATCTATTGTAGTGAACATAGGTATGTGGTTTGAAAGGTTTGTAATTATTGTTATTTCCCTTCACCGCGACTTTGTACCTTCAAGCTGGGCGATGTTTTATCCAACCTGGGTAGATGTAAGTATATTCGTGGGATCAATCGGATTATTTTTTACCATGTTCCTTTTATTTATCCGGGTGTTGCCGTCAATAGCGATGGCCGAGGTGAAATTGATTTTGAAAAGCTCAAGTGAGCAGGCCAAAAGAAAAATACTTGAACATGGTGGTCTTGACAAAGAGCAGGTAGAGTTTTACAAAGAATCATTAACCACGTTTGACAGCGTTGAGATTGCTGATTACGAAAAAATATAAAGATGAGCAGTACCAAATATATTTTAGGCCTTTTTGACGATCCTGATGAGATGATGCACGGGATTGACGAACTACAAAAAAATAGTATCCCAATTTACGATGTTTATACCCCAATGCCTATACACGGTATTGATGCGAAACTTGGTATAAAGGAATCCCGTTTGGGTTATGCTGCTTTCATGTTTGGCTGCCTTGGCGGTACAACAATATTCAGCATGGCCTATTACATGCTTGTGCAGGACTGGCCTATGAATATCGGCGGTAAGCCGGCATTCGCGATACCGGATTTTGTTCCGATCACTTTTGAATGGACTGTATTGTTTACAGCATTTGGCATGGTAGCAACCTTTTTTTATGCAACACATCTTTTCCCGGGGCGTACGCCAAGGGTTATGGATTTGCGGGCGACAGATGACAGGTTTGTTATCGCGATTGACGCCAAAGGCAATATACCGCACGAGGACATCACAAATTTATTAAAAAAAGCTGGAGCAGTTGAAGTAAAGCATAACGATAGAAAATATGTTAGCTATGAATAAAATAAAAATATTGGGCACAACGGTTATCATTATCGCAGCAACGATCATCACGTCGTCCTGCAACGATAAGAGGAGTACCGGTTGGGAATTTGCTCCCAATATGTATGAGCATCTGGCATACGATCCGGATCAGCAAAACGAAAATTTTAAAGATGGTAAAACTGCTCAGGTTCCGCCCGCAGGAACTATACCGGTTGGTTTTATAAAATTTGATTATCCAAACACAAAGGATGGTTACGATAAAGCAGGCATTGAGTATAAAGATACAATTGCCAATACGCCTCAAAACCTGGCAGACGGCGAACTGTTGTTTGCACACTTTTGTTCTCCGTGCCATGGCGCTACCGGACAGGGTGACGGTGAGGTAACAAAACATGGTTTCCCTGCTCCGCCATCATATTCAACCGGTCAGTCATCGCGCGGCGGTGCAATGAAAGACCTTACAGACGGTAAAATTTATCATACGATTACTTATGGTGTAAACGCAATGGGTTCTTATGCTTCACAGCTTGATCCGAAGGAGCGCATGAAAGTAACTTTGTATGTTCACCATTTACAAACTTTATAAGCTAATTTTTAATGAAGACTTCTCATAGTTTCGACGAACGATTTGAATTTCAGGGCAGAGCGAAAACCTGGAGCCTGATTTTTATAGCTATTGGTGTAATTGGAATAGCATACGGTTTTTTATCAGGGAGCGGTGAACGTACTTTTTTAAACCTGTTGCTGATGGGCTATTATTTTGCATGTGTATGTATTTGCGGCGTATTCTTTTGCGCGCTGCAATATGTGGCACAGGCAGGCTGGTCTGCATCAATTCTCCGGATTCCGCAGGCATTTGCCAAAGCCTTACCTGTAGCAGCTGTTGTGTTGCTTGTTATTATCGGGTCGGGTTTATATTTTACCCATACCGGCGCCAATGAAGAAGGTAAACAAACAGTGTTGCCTTATTTGTATAAGCTTTGGGCGCTTAAAGGCGTTACCACCCCGGGCAATGAAAATTATGATGCGATTATAGCCGGTAAATCGGGCTATTTGAATGTGCCATTTTTCCTGATCCGTTTAGTTATCTACCTGGCGTCTTATAGTTTGTTGGGAAGACTGCTGGTAAAATATTCAAATAACGAGGACGAACTTGGCGGTATGTTCAACTATAACAAGAGCTTTAAAGTATCTGTCATTTTCTTACTGATCTTTGGGTTTACAATACCTTTATTTGCTTTTGATACCATCATGTCATTGGAAGCCCATTGGTTTTCAACCATGTTCGGCTGGTATAACTTCGCGGCGCTCTGGGTTGGCGGATTATCAGTAATTACTTTAACTATTATAATTTTAAGGGAAAATGGCTATGTGCAATGGATCACCGAAGATCACCTGCATAATTTAGGTCAGCTGATTTTCGGCTTCTCTATCTTTTGGACCTATCTTTGGTTTGCACAATTCCTGTTAACCTGGTACGCAAACATTCCGGAAGAATCTACTTATTTTTATAAAAGGTGGGTGCGTGAATTTAAACCATGGTTCTGGTTAAATATTATCATAAACTTCCTTACACCATTATTGGTGTTGATGTCCCGTGATTCAAAACGTGTGGTGAGAGTATTAAAAACGGCCTGTATTATTTTAATTATTGGCCACTGGCTTGATTACTGGCAGATGATTATGCCCGGAACAGTTGGTCCCCAATCACACTGGTACACCGAAATTGGCCTGCTGGAAGTATCTGTATTTTTAGGTTTTGCCGGCTTGTTTATTTTTACAATGCTGACTGCTTTAAGCAAGTTCAATTCGCTTGCCCCTAAAAAGCACCCATTGCTGGAGGAAAGCCTTCATCATCACATATAATAATTGTTAAATTTGCATTAAATAAGGAATACCAAACAAACATTAAAATGGGATTCAAAAAATTAATACACGGCGAAGCCCTCTTGAACGCCTTTAAAAACATACAACGGGTGAAAAATTCTAAAAAAATACTATCGCTTTTTGCTGTGTTTTTGCTATCGGGCACTAACCTGTTAATGGCGCAGAGCACTGATGCTGCGGCATCCGGCAATAGCAAGGCAAGTCAGTCAAGTGATTGGTTTAGTGTCGGCTATTATGCATTGCTTTTCTTTGTTGCCATTTTGTGTGTTGCCGTTTTGGGCAAAATATTAAAGGTTTATGATCTTAGCCTCAAGATGCAGGGCAAAAAAGGGATCAACTGGAATAACATTATGGCCTTTTTATGTGCGGTCGTTCTTGTTGCAGGCTTGTATGGCGCTTACTGGTCATTAACTGTACAGGGAAGTATGACATTGCCGGTATCAGCTTCTGAACACGGTGTAGCCATTGACAATATGTTTACAGTTACAAGCATCCTTACGCTGATTGTATTTGTTTTAACCCAGGTATTGTTGTTTGGATTTGCTTTTGTTTACCGGGCATCTGATAAGCGTAAGGCTCATTTTTTACCTCATAACAATACAATTGAAAAAGTTTGGACTATTATTCCGGCTGTTGTGTTAACTATATTGGTGGTTTTTGGATTTTTTACCTGGCAAAAGGTAATGGATTTCTCTTCCAAAAAAGGCGATATCAATATTGACGTTACCGGACACCAGTTCGCCTGGGAACTACGTTACGCAGGTAAAGACGGAAAGCTGGGAAAGGTGAACTATAAACTGGTTACCGGTTTGAATAAATTAGGTGTTGATTATACTGCTAGATTA
>JBIOHE010000145.1:0-10444 GCA_044448725.1 Sphingobacteriales bacterium
CCAAATAGGCATATTGTATATTGGTAATATCAAATACCCGGCCCATAATGGGCGGCAATACTGCGCCGCCAAAAATAGCCATGATGACTAACGAAGACCCCAATTTAGTCCGGGAACCTAAACCTCTTACACTTAAAGAAAATATGGTTGGGAACATAATCGACATAAAAAAGGAACTCGATATCAATGCATAAACGGGCAGCTTACCATGCAAAACTACTGCCAGCATCACAAGAAAAACATTAATAACCGCATAAGTCGCCAGGAGTTTCACAGGATTTATGAATTTCATCAGATAACTTCCGCTGAAACGGCCAAGCATGAAACAAAAAGTGGCAATTGTTAAATAAAATGAAGCGGGTTTTTCGCCCAGCCCCGCCACTTTACCGCAAAGTTGTATAAAAAAGCCCCAAATTCCCGCTTGCGCACCAACATAAAAAAACTGAGCGATCACCCCCGTTCTTACCTGCCTGATTGCTAAAAGTGATATTATCTGTGTGGCCAAAGACTTCTTCTTTTCACCTGCCGGCTCAACCTCCTCCTCGTGAATTTCAGGTAAATGTGCTTTATAAATCAGGTAAACAACTACTAAAACCACCAGGCCAATAAGTAAATACGGAATCTGAACCGCAGAAGCTTCCCCGGTTAAATAGGCATTTAACTGCTGCGGGGACATTTTTGCATATTGTTCTTTCGTAAAATCCTTACCCGACAAAATGAATATACCACCTGCCAGTGGCGCCAACGATGCAGCCAGACCATTAAAGGATTGTGAAAAATTAATGCGTTGTGTTGACGTTTCCGGATCTCCCAAACAAGTGATATACGGATTTGCCGCCGTCTCGAGAAAAGCTGCCCCGGAAAACAGAACAAATAACGCAGCAAGGAAGAAAGGATAGCTTCTGATTATCGCCGCCGGATAAAATAAAATTGCACCAAATGAAAAAAGTAACAAACCCAGGATTATCCCCCCTTTATAACCAAATCTTTTCATGAAACGGGCCGCAGGGATGGCAAAAAGAAAATAAGCTGTGTATGATGCTGAATCCACCAAAGAAGATTGAAAATTGGTTAGCTGGCAAGCCTTCTTAAGGTGTTTTATTAAAATTGGATTAAGGTTCAACGCAAATCCCCAAATAAAAAACAGGGATGTTACCAACACTAATGCAATAAAGGTCTTATTTTTCTTCGTCATGAAACAAGTTTAAATGGTTTATAATTTTTCCGCGCCTTTGCTGAAGATACTACCTTTCGGCTTTTACCTTTCAGCTTTTACCTTTTAATTGGCGGGCTGAATATAATTATTTAAACGCAGCTTGTATATCCTGTAACGAAATTCCTAAAGTTTTTAATGCAATTTGATTAAGTTCAGCCTTATCTCCGCTAAAATGAAACACGCTGTGCTTATGCGTAAGTTCTTCGTTTGGCTTCAGGAAAGCGGCAGGCGATACGCTTTCTATCTCATAAAACGGCCCCATTTGACTACCGTTTGCCAGCGGTCCGTCATTATAGGCATTTACAGCATCCCCTGTAAATGGATTTTTGTCTGTCCGCCATTCCTGGTTTAAGTAAGTTGCTTTTGGGTCAATATCAAACAGGGCAATCGTCAGCACATTGTTTTCGGCATCATAACTGCCGGCCAGTGTTTTTGCCCGGTTGGGCGGCATACCCAGTTTCCCTCGTGATTTCCCGTCAGCTTTAAACAACAAAATACCGTTATTGTATTTAACCCTGTCAGGGGGTATTTGGCCGAAGTAGTCGGTTGTAGCTATTTTGCCGGTATCACTGTTGTTATACGGCACAACAACTACCGTTTTTGCAGAAGGCGAAAACATATCCAGGTTCCACAGGCAAGGCGCACCGGTTTGCTTATCCCAGGCAAAGTTGCTGGTATTAACTATAGTATTTGTAGTGCTAAAAGCTACAGGCTTTATTTTGCTGTCAAAATCTACGCCCAATAGTTTTTTCACATCCGCCGGTTCAAGCATTTCAATATCGCGGACGATGGCAAGGTTAAAAATTATGCCTGCATAATTCATCACCCTCGTTGATTTGCTCAATGAGGCTTTTTTATCAGTATGGGAAGTTAATTTCCAGCTCTCGAAATCGAAGGCCGTTGGCGTATGCCAGTTAGCAAACTCCATTTTTAGGTGAGGTTTAAAAAACAGGGCAAACTTGCCGCCTTCCGGCCCAAGCCATAAACGGTCTTCGCCCCCATAAGCATTCATGTGCGGGTCTAAAGAAACCGCTGCAAATGTTTTATAGTTTATCCATCCAAAACTTTTCCCGTTTAGGCCATCAGCGGTTGAGGTAAATACCTTTGCCTGGTATTTTGGGGAGATAATTACCTGCCCGTTACCATCCTTGCTGTTCAGCACAATAACGCTGTCGCTTCGCCTCAAAAAATCAAGATCGTAACCAAAAGTACCTTTAGGGTATTGGCTTTCGAAGGCCTGGTTTTGAGGTTTTTTATCGTGGCAGGAAACCATCACGATAAATGCAGACAGTACCAGTAATTTTATGGCTTTCATTTTATTTTGGTTTATGTTTTGGATTAATTCCGATGGTATTGATAAGCGTGCCAATGCCATCGATGCTGATTTCCACTACATCATCCTCCTGTAAAGTAAAGTCAGGCGAAGGCACCAGGCAGGTGCCGGTCATCAGGTAACAACCATGCGGGAAATCACATTCACTGTACAGATAGGAAGTCAGTTCAGTAAATGACCGCTTTATACGTGATACCGTGGTAGTGTCTTCATACACTTTAACGTCGTCGCGTTTAATGTTCATTTTTATGGCAGTATCGCCGCCTATTGGTGATGAAGTGACGTAGAGGCAAGGCCCCAGTCCGGCGCATTTTTCATAAATTTTAGCCTGAGGCAGATACAGGGCATTTTCCCCTTCAATGCTCCGCGAACTCATGTCATTGCCTATGGTATAACCCTGTATATTCCCGTTTGCGTTTATAAATAAAGTAAGTTCGGGTTCGGGCACATTCCATGCCGAATCTTTACGGATAAAAACCTGTTGCTTATGCCCCGAAACCCTTGATGGCGTGGCTTTAAAAAACAACTCGGGGCGTTCGGCATCATACACCCTGTCGTATAAACTTGCAGCACCGGAACTTTGCGACTCCTCCATGCGGGCATCACGGCTTTTGAGGTAGGTAACACCTGCAGCCCATACTTCCTGGTGCCCGATTGGGGGCAAAATACAATTATCTTCCAGGTATTTTACTTCCTCGTTAAGGGCTAATTGCCTGGCAGTTTTGGTTTTTGATAATAAATATGCTTCCAGGTTATCCCTGTTAACAATAGTGTCCCAATGCCCTGTTAGAAGAAACATGGAGTAGTTGTGCTCCAGTATTATCCCGTTAATGGTGTTATACAATTTCATGACCAATTTTAAAGAAAATTTTCGTCAAATTGATATTTAAACTTTTATCAGTTGGACAATAACCCATTTGCTTGCTGACAGCCTTCCGGCTACAAACTTCTTACTCCTAAAAACCGGCTTCATCAAGCATTTCCCCTGCTTGATGTAAAATATTTATTTGCAAATAAGTTTATCTATTTCTTAGTGCCATAATTCATCAAGGCTTAAAAGAAAAAATTATGAAAAACGAAAAAAAAGGCAATTTTATCCATACCGATAACAACCCGGATGGTATCGACCGCAGAGGCTTCCTGGAATGTATGGCGTGGGCAGGTACCGGCGTACTCTGGATGATGTCGGGCGGTATATTAAAATCGTATGGCATGAGCCAAATGATCGACAAAACTACCGGCGGTCTCAAAAAGGGATTGATTATGCCGAAATCTGATTTTAGTTTTGTGCAGATCAGCGACAGCCACATCGGCTTTAACAAAGCTGCGAATCCTGATGTTACCGGCACATTGCAGGCGGCTATTGCAAAGATCAATGCCATGCCCGATGCACCTGAATTTATACTGCATACCGGCGACCTTTCGCACCTGGCACAGGCCGACCAGTTTGATACCCTTGAGCAATCGTTGAAAAGTTCAAATAAACAGGTATTTTATGTACCTGGCGAGCATGATTTAACTGATAACGGGAAATTATACCTCGAACGTTATGGCAAAGGCACCAAAGGCAACGGCTGGTATAGCTTTGATTCAAACGGCGTTCACTTTATTGGCCTGGTGAATGCACTGGTGCAGGTTGACGGCGGAATGGGAACACTTGGCGACGATCAGTTAAAATGGCTTGCCGACGACCTGAAAGGGCTTTCGAACAGCACGCCGATAGTGGTATTTGCACATATACCCATGTGGGCTGTATATCCGCAATGGGGCTGGGGAACAAAAGACAGCGAACAGGCATTAACTTTGCTAAGGCGTTTTGGATCGGTTTCGGTTTTAAACGGCCATATTCATCAAACCATCCAAAAAGTTGAAGGCAATATCACCTTCCATACGGCAATGTCCACGGCGTTTCCGCAACCGGCGCCGGGTAGCGCGCCTTCTCCCGGCCCGATGAAAGTTCCTGCCGAAAAACTGCGGAGTGTGCTTGGGATAACAGATGTGATTTATGTTGAACACAACCATACTTTAGCCATTACCGACAGTCCTTTAACTGATGCAACAGCTCAATAGTTCAAAAAATAAAGCAGCCGGTAATGAAAAAGATCATCTTGCTTATTTTAGCTACCTCCGTTGGGGGTAGTGTTTTTGCCCAATACAGACCTTCGGACGATGGTTCGTCGTTAAACTTCACAATTAAAAACTTTGGTATTGAGGTTAGCGGCAAATTCAGCGGTTTGCAAGGGAATATCGTCTTTGATCCGGCAAATATTGCTGCCAGCAACTTTGACGTGAGTATAGATGCCGCATCGGTAAATACCGGCAATAGCCTAAGGGACCACCACCTGCAGGGTGAATCGTATTTTGACGTGAAAACTTTCCCGAGGATACGTTTTGTATCAACAAGGGTAACCGGTGGTAAAAACGGCAACTATGTTATTTCCGGTATCCTCACTATTAAAAAACAAACCAAGGTTATTTCATTCCCCTTTTCGGCGATGCCGTCAGGCGGGGGCTACCAGTTTAAGGGGACTTTTAATATCAACCGGAAAGATTTTAATATCGGCGGCACCAGTACCATTTCCGATAATCTGGATGTAACCTTGGATATAAGATCTATAAAACTGTAGAGACGCCCCGCGACATCGGGGCGCAAATCAACAAATTTACACCATGAATACAAGAGGCGCAAAGTATTGGGCCTCTACCATAAGAATACAAAATGAAGATCAATCGCAAATTTTTAGTCATATTATTACTTTCGGCAACCATATCAGTTATGGCAAGCGCTACAATTTCAAAACCCGAAGGCAATACATATATAAACCTTAAAGTATTGCCAAAAAACATAAGCTCAAAAGACCTGCAAAAAATAATGGTAGATGACTTTGAAGATGGCCTGGGCGTAGCCTGCAATTTTTGCCATGCAAAGAATAAAACAACAGGGCTGCTTGATTATGCCAGTGACGCTAAACCCGAAAAGCAAATTGCCCGTGAGATGATGCACACAACTATAGGTATCAACCGAAAATATTTTAAAATCAAACATGCTATGCTGGGCTCCGATAACCTTACGGTCACCTGTAATACCTGCCATAACGGGGTAACCTTCCCGGATGGTCATTAGTTAATTGGTCATTGGTGAATAAAAAGCCTTAATGAACCATAACACAATGACTAATTAACTTATCTACGGATCATCTTATCTTTTAAAATCTCGCCAAGCACTTTCCCGCGCAGGTTTTGGCTGATGGTAATTTTCCCGGTACCGATGTTTATCATATTGCCTTCAATGCTTTTTATTTTGTCCCGGTTTACAATAAATGATTTATGGACTTTTATAAATTGATTTGCAGGCAACTGTTCCTCCAGGCTTTTAAGGGTTATATACACGATCATTTTTCGCGCAGGGGTATATAACAAAACATAATTCATCATCGACTCAGCATAAAGCAGATCGGTATATAAAACCTTTTCTATCTGGTTATCACATTTAATGAAAAAATGATCGTTAATATTTTGAATGGGGTGGGTAAGTTGCTTTTTTGTTTCAAAAGCTTCCCTGGCTTTGTTGCAGGCTTTTAAAAACCGTTCAAAAGGGATGGGCTTCACAAGGTAATCTAATACATCCAGGGCAAAAGCCTCAACAGCATATTCGCTGTAAGCGGTAGTCATGATGATGCTGGCCGAATTTTTCGAATTCTTCAAAAAATTTATGCCGTTTATTACTGGCATATTGATATCAAGAAAGATCAGGTCAATAACATTGTTATTTAGTAGTGAAATTGCCTTAACCGGGTTTTCCGCCTGCCCGGCAAGTTCTAAAAACTCAACATCCTCAATAAATTCTTCTATCAATTTACGGGCGATCGGCTCATCATCAATAATTATACATTTTAATTTCATACGAGTTGTAATTTAAGGAGCGCTTCATAATAACACTGTTCCTGTTTAAATGTAATCTCATGCTTATCAGGGTATAGTAATTCAAGCCTGCGTTTCAGGTTAACGATGCCTATGCCACCCTTGCCTAAAATAGCCGGTAAAACTTCCCCGGGTTCGGTAGTATTCTGCACCCTTAAAGTAAACAGGCCCTCTTTAACTGTTAAACTGATACCTATTTTGTTTTCATGACCGGAAAAACTGCTTACAAACTTAAAGGCATTTTCAATCAGAATCACGAGCAACAGTGGTGCTATACTATATTGACCAGGTTCCGCATTAATTTCCACCTCCAGCTTAAGGTTTTCATCTTTGCGTATTTGCTGAAAGGAAATGTAATTCCTGATGTAATCAATTTCTTTTTCAAGACTGATCTTGTCTTCACTGCAATCATACAGCTGATAACGCAGCAAATCCGAGAATTTCAGCAAAATATTCCTGGCAGTTTGGTTTTGCTTATCAATATGCCCGTAAATAGTGTTAAGTGAATTGAAAAGCGCATGCGGATTAATTTGCGCTTTTAAAAAGTCAAGTTCGTGCTTTACACGCTCCTTTTCTAAAAGCGCTACTTGCTGCTGGTTATAAATCCTTTCGGTAATCATCTTACCGGCAAAAAATAGCTCAACCCATATAAAAATATTCACCAGCGAGTTAAGGTATAACGGACCAAAAGCAGGTAATGGCCTTGTACCGAAAATATATATATTCATTTGCATAGCAACCAATGCGCGCAGCAAGGCTGAAAAAGCAATTAGTAATGCGGTCAGCAAAATAAAATATACATACTTCCTTTTCTTTAAAAACCGTGGGACTATAAAGTAAATAGTAGCGTAGTAATCTGCCGTTATAAATACCAGATAGCAAAATTGCACTGAAACCGTTTTGGTCAGCGAAAAAGAATAATTGCGAAAAACGAAAACCCAGAGCACATATATCCCCAGCCAGAATAAAACATGATAAATGAGCTTGTACTTCATTGTTTTATGTTGGTTATTTTTAGAATCACGTGCCAGAAATCAAGATAAAAAAAAGTGGGTTTATAAGATCATATCGACTATAAACTATTTTCAACTTTGTTTCCGGCGCGCGATTCTTGACCCAAATATATCAATGAGTTCTCCTCTTTCTGTTTTTATTACATCAAGAACGAAAAATGCCTGATAAAACATCCTTTATTATGTATTTACAGGTAAGTAATCCTGCCGGGCATTAATTTCTTTCCGGCGGATCGGCGATACTGTACGCATTCCTGTTAGCTTTTACAAGCAGCTTTATACTTACCGGATATTTATCCGAAAACTGGAACAATGCATCAATTACAGCCGAAGGAGCAGAAGTATTAACCACAGGCGCCGGGCTATTTATATCAACGCCCATTCGATGCCCGTCATTACCTATTGTTTTATAAGAGTCGGGGATATATTGAATATAGTTTGAACCATTAATAAGCCAGGGCGAAATAAAGATATGATCGTACCATGATTTTGCGCCATCGCTGGTTCCGCATGAATTAGGCACTGTTGCCAACGCCCTTGTTGTTGTTGTAAGATAACCTTCAAATAAGAAGGCATCATTTGTCCATTGTGCAGGATACTGAACAGATTTGTCAGGATAAAATGGCGGATCGCTCATTTTTGTTGCAGTGTCTGCCGAACTTATTATAGACTGATAACCCGGTTCAGCGCTATTATGAAAATTAAAATCGCCCATACTGATGAGATTGGGTAAATAAGCAAATTTAGCCCTCAAATTTTTCATTTCCAGTGTTTCCTGTATATCGCGGCTCGTACTTGATGAACCCGACTGCGTATGATTAGCAATAACATATAGAAAAGTAGTATCATGGGTAACCGCCAAATTGGGGTCGTTGTAATATAATTTGTAGAGGTTGAAATCTGTAATATTAGCCTCCAGGGTTTCTGTCTTTAAAAAAGTTAATTTTTGTTTGTTATAAAATAAAACAGACATATCACCGGCATTGGTCATATTGGTTGGTGTTGCATAGGCGTACCTGCCGGGAAAAACTACATTTAGTGCATTAGTGGTAATATCGTCCGCAAGGTTAGCAGCCCCTGCAGAAGAAGGCATAAAGGCAGCCATTTTTTCACAACTCAAAATATCCGGTTGGGCATACTGAATGATTGTCTGCAAATAACCATTTAAAACTGCGGTGCCCGCCTGACAGCCATTTCCGTATTTCAATACGTTATAAGCCATCACCTTTATGGTATCGGTTTTATCTACCGTATTAGGCAAGGGTCCGGGTATAACGATAACAACCGTTTTTGGCTGTGAGTTTTTAGGCGTTTTTGAGCAAGAGCCTAAAAATAGTAAACATGATAGTAAAAAAAATAATAGCGTATATGACTTCATCTGTTTGATTGATATATAACCTTGTTGTAATAGTTTTACAGGCAAAAGCTCTTAAAAAAACAACCTGCCATTCATTAATGAACAGCAGGTTGCAGTATAAGAATCAGGTTGAAAAAATATTAGTGATGGTTACCACTACCATCCTGCTGGTAGCAACCGATATCTTTTCCAGGGCCTGTTATAACAGTTGAACCAAAGTTTGCATCAACAGGGATACCTGCGGTGATAGGTGAAAATGCAGTGGTAGTGCCTTTACCTACAGCAGGTGAACTTGCCTGTAAATGAAAGTCAAAACCATCTACAGATGCCTGGGTAACATAATTCAAGTTTGGAAGCGGGTAATTAACAAACATTGGGTTGTTTGCTCCAACTAATGAAGTACCATCATAAATTTTTCCAAAAGTATAGGTAGCGCCTAAGAAAGATGCCATATTTGGAATATCAGTAGCTTGCGGATGAGTTACAACAGCTTGAGCATGGCCGTCCGGAACAATCTGATTTGCCAATGATGCCAGGGTGTTGTTAGGAGCAGTATTATTCTGCCCGTTATCAACATAATAGAAGTTATAACCATAAGCAGTCTTAGTGATTGGGCCTGTAGCATGGCTTAAAGTATCGGCCAAATAAACTTTAGCGGTAACATTGTTACCACCGGCAATACGTACACCAAAGTTACAATCAACAATCAGGTTGTTAAAAGCATAAGCTCTTGAGTTATTTTCAACTTCAATTGAACCGCTCCTTGCACCATAAACCTGTATTTCTGAAACCACCGTTAACATAAGTGTTGTTGTACATAGCAATCTGGGTTTGGGTTGATCCCAAAGCGCCGTCATTTGCAGATTTTGTACCGTTTGTAGCACCGCCAATAATAAGGTTATAGGCCATATTACCCTGGGTACCGCCTTTAGCGTTAAAGCCGTCGCCGCCTGTGCTACCGCATTTTTCTAAAGTATTCCTCATCATATTAACATGACCGCCATAGAAACGAACAGCATCGTCAGGCGTACCATACATCCATGAATCTTCCATGATGAATACGCCGTTTGGATTTTGCCAGTAAATAATGTACTGGTCGCCGGTTGATGGGCCATTGAACGGAGGCGCAACTAAACCAGCTCCACCAAAATCAAGGTGTGTCCATTTAAGAACCAATAGCGGGCAGGTTGTATTGCAATAGATACCACCCCATCCGCCAACATAAGCAGGGTCAGTAGCAACGTTCGATGCACCTGTTGTTTTACTTTTTGAAGGGTCAGTGATGGTTACCGGGGCGTCTTTTGTACCAAGGCTAACCAATGTGCCGTTTACTACAAAATTAGCGCCGTTGGTCATGTTAATTTTAACACCTTTTTGAATTAAAAGCGTATCACCTGCGTTAATAGTAATATCACCGCTAACGGTAAAAGTTTGGTTAGCAAGCATGGTGCCTTTGTAAGTACCAGCGGTTAAAGTAGCAGAGTTGCTGATTGCTTTACCAACCTGGATTTGTGCAGCGGATACGACAACCTTATCCTTTTTGCTGCACGATGCTAAAGCAAGAAGTGCAAAGCAATAAAAAGCGTTTCTTAAATGTTTCATGA
>JBIOHE010000146.1:0-10332 GCA_044448725.1 Sphingobacteriales bacterium
AAAGCCCTCTCCTTTGGAGAGGGTTGGGTGAGGCTAAACCGCTTATCCCGGATTTATGTTAAATTGTTTAGCCATTTATAAATATAAAGTTAAAACTGAATAATAAAATGAAGCGATCCTTTCTTGTAATCCTTGCCGCTGTTCTGTTACAGAGTTGTGGCCCTGTCAATAAAAAAAATAAAAGCGATGCAAATGAATTAAGTTACCGCTCTGCAGACACTGCCGCCGGCGCATTATCTGTTGCGCTTGGCCTGACAGGAAATATAGGCCGGAAAGAACTGGCCGTCCAAATTAAACTTTCAAACGCAGAATCACCAGCACTTGACATACAGGAAATTATTATTGCCACAGACGAAGGATTACGGTCGATACCGGTGGCAGGGTTTGATCATGTCTTATTAAGTCAGGGAAAGGACACAACATTGTCTTTAAAGTTCAACCCTTTAAATAATCTTAAAGAGTACCAGGTCACAGGAATGACGGGGATTTTTAAACCTGGCTATGTAGTATCCGTCTTATATAAAGCTCCCGGAAAAGACAGCTTAACATCACTTTCATTAAGATTACAATCAGCAAAAGATGATTACATGGCCTACAGCCGGAAATATAAAAAGCCGTTGACCGGTTATTCGTTTTATACCAGAACCGACTTTAATGAGCGACAAAGGAAATATCTTACTCTCATCTTAAAACAGGCACAACATCCCCCGTTTGTATATTTGAGCGAACAGGAGATCGCAATTTCGGGCCTTAATTTCCGGTTAAAAAGCTATTATCTGCAGGACACCCTGCATGGAGAATTATTTATTGTAAACCATGGCGATTTCCCGGTTAAAATTATTCGCGATGCTTTAGATATTACTGCCGGAAGCAAATCTTTGCCGGGCGAAGCCCGGGTGATCAGTATAGAAAAAATTTCCGGCGCACAACAGAACCCGGATATGATGGAAAAAGGCGACAGGGTATTGATCCATTTTAAGAAATACTTAAAAATAGAAAATCCCGGAAAGGAAACCCTTATGCTCAACCTTCACAATGCGTTTATGCTATCCGGCAAAAAGGCTTTATTTGAACAGGATGTTCAGCTTTTGCCGATGCAATTTTAAAATAAATAAAGCACTACGATGTTTCAGCACTGAATATTGAAAGTTACCTCATTCAACACCTTAGTCAGGCAAATTTAACAGCCAACAAATTTAATAGTAATAAACTGACACAATTTAGCCAAATACAGTTTTATTATCATACCTTTATCGGCTCACATGGAAGACAGACAATATTTAACTACCTGGAAAAGGTACCTCCCGGTTATCCGTTTACACATCAAAAAAAGTCTTAACGAAGATCAGCAATTCAAGCTAAATATACAGGATTTTGAATCAGCAGGAGATCGCGGGAAATCAGGATATACCTTTAATATTCAGATGGAAAATGGTAAGGTTATTAATAACATCAGCGGTTCGGCAGTCGCCCGTGACCTTTATGAAGCATTAAAATCTGATGATGCCATAAAGGCTATGCTGCTTGATAAAAATGTAAAGATAAGCGTTGGCAAAACATTTATTCTCAGTATAAAAACCACCCATTTATCAGCTTACAGATAAGCAAAACCGTTTAGTTAAAACACTGGCTAAAGGCAACCAAAACTTTTAGAAACACCTCGCGGTCAACACCATAAGCCGCAGGGTGTTCAGGTTTGACCGCCCGGCCATTCTTATACCTCACGGGGAATAAAGCAATAAAATCACGTATGGAGATTTCATAGCGCAACCATGGGTCGGCGCGGTGAATTTCCTCGAGCCGCATTTCAAAAAGGGGTATGCTCAGATGGTCATTTGTCATCGCGGCAAAACTAAACAAAAGATCTATTTACTTATCAGCGTTGTATAACTTGTTGCCGGCAATTTAAACTTTGCCTGGCCGTCTTTTACTTTCACCATCCCGTCATCCTGCATATTTAAATCCCTGGCGGTTGTGTAAACCTGCAATTCCTTTACACCGGGCGGCAGGCCGGTCAAGGTCACCTTCCGGTTGGCGCCGTTGTTAACAAGATGAATAGTATAAACGCATTTTTTATTGTCACCCAAAGCGGCGCAAGATATGTTTGCCCTGTCGCAGGTTATAGGCATGGCAAACAAACCTTTGGGGGTTGCTGACAATTGTTTCAAATTCCAAAACCTCTGACCGGGGTGCAGGGGTTCATTATTGCCAAATATCCCGCCGCCTATCAGTGGTGAATAATCAGAAGTTAACTGCCATTGCAGAATAGATTCTGGCTGACAAACGGCGAGCAGCCGGGTATATAAGCTGATCTCTTTAAGCGCATAAGTTTGTTCCTGGAAAATATCCGGGTAGGTCCACGCCGCTGCATCAATACTTCCCTCTCCAACAAGTAAAGGTATATTCATCTGAGTTGCCGCTCTGGCCCATTTCTGTAATGTCGCTGTTTCAAAACCCCTCCACGAGTGAAAAGAAATAGCGCCGATATACGGTTTAGCCTCCGGGTCATTCATGGCGGTATAAATAAACCGGTAGGTAGTCGCGTCAGAATTATCACCCAAAAGCATTTTTGTTTTAAGGCCATGGGCGGCAAAATAAGCGCCGCATCCCTTTATAAAATCATCGTGGTCCTGTGCTGTTAAACGGATATTGATCCCCAGGTCCGATTCATTGAACGAAAAAAGTTTTACTTCAACACCGTACTTGTTTTTGAGGTAAATGATATAATCAGCGATGGATTTATAAATAACATCCATATTATTTTTGTTGAGCGGGTTGCCCCAAACGCCGTTAACCGGAGCGAAATTCACCTTCCCGTTTACTGCCCAATCAGGCGGAAACCAGGCCGAAAGGATGATAGGGATACCGAGGCTATCCAGTCTGTGCGCCATTTGCATGGCTTTTTTAACCGCCGGATTGAGTTTGCCGGAGTCGGCGGCGGCTGTTGGATCGACATCTTTGTTCGGTTGCCAGAAACGCCAGGGCAATTCAACCCGGCTGTAGGCCACGCGCATGTTTTGCAGACAATAATCAATAACCTGCGGATCGGCATTAGGGTTCTGCAAACGAAAATTGCCGCCAAGCCCGTCAAAGGCACGGCCAGGCTTCGTTGTATTTATAGCAAGGTTTACAGCTGCCTTATCAATATCCCCCGATGTGCTAATGGTATAAACTCTTTGTACCGTATCGCCTTTATGCATGCCATTTAATTTTAATGTCACATAAAGCTGCAGGCCGCTATGGCCCCGGCTGGTATCCGTTTTATATTTAATTGCGGCGGGCGCGCCAAATGTTATTTTAAAGCCCCGCGCCGGTGAGTTGATCTCAAAACCATCAGCAGTATCCTCATAATCTTTCCCAATCCCAACATAGTCTTTCAATAGGTCATTCACGCCAGATAAACGCAGTCTGCCTGGGGTATAATCATCTGTCGGTAACGTGACACAAAAAAACACGCCGTTAAAATCCTCATCGGCATGGGCGACTAAATTCAGCGTTACTTTTATGCTTCCGGTGTTCAAATCCTTCACTGTTTCTTTAAAAAACAGGCTATCGATATTGGTGGTTACCACCTGCTCGTCGCCGTTGCGTTTATAATGGGGCCGCTGCCGCTCTTTGGCTGTTGAAAATACTTTTCCTTTATTGTCAATTACCCTGATACCCGATTCAAACTCAAAAAGCTGCCCGTCTTTCCGGATGCCATTTAAATTACCCCATGGCTCAAGCTCAGCCTGGCACCAGGCTTCATTAGCAAATGCAAACAGTAATATTAAAACAGCCAATAAACCTGTGATGCGATATTTATTCAGGTTGCTGCAATTGTTTTTCAAAATATTTTCTTTCACTGATAAAAGGAATGGGATTAATTTCCAACGGTTAAAATTAATGTTAATTATATCCTTAACGGGGATAGCAATAAAAATATTACTTCATTCGGCAACGTTTATCCTATATGCCGCTTCTTCGTTTTTGAATGGCGCCGTTTCAGGCCCTGTTCCATCGACCCGCCAAGAGCGTAGCGGCTAAACTTATCATATCCCCGTCCATGACGATGCTTTCTGCCCCCAACGAAACGTGGCGCAAAATCAATTACCTCGGGGTGCATAGAAGGGGCGAATGGGTTGTAATAATAGATACCGCCCTTATCATACAACGCAAAATTTAATTTCAGGCGCTCATTGAACGAGTTTTCATCCTTTAGGCCCTGCTCTGTCCATGCCGCCTCGGCTAATGCAGCCAAACGGGGGAAGATCATAAAATCAAGCCTTTTTGCCGATCCGATGGTTTCTGTCCAGATATTTGCCTGTATGCCCAGGATTTGTGTCGATTGCAATTCATCCGCGGGCAGCAGCTTATCGGGGAAATTATAAATATCACTTTCGTTATTAAAGAATGCACCCTCCCATTTACGGCCTGATACCAGGTTTTTATCCTGCACAAAATCAAAATAAAGCGGCAGCCTTGGGCAAAGCACCACGTCATATTTTTTTTGAAGCGCCAGGCCTAATTGCGACGGCACATTTTGCCGCCACCAGAAAACAATGGTTTTATCGGCCGGGAGGTCGGTTTCAGCCGCTTCATCCCAGCACAAAACCTTGCTGCCAAGATT
Source organism: Sphingobacteriales bacterium (assembly GCA_044448725.1). Classification (GTDB taxonomy): domain Bacteria; phylum Bacteroidota; class Bacteroidia; order Sphingobacteriales; family Sphingobacteriaceae; genus Mucilaginibacter. Next base: position 4,610 of record JBIOHE010000146.1, read on the forward strand.
AATTACCGTATCGGCCATGCGGCGGAAAAAGTAATGCTCCAGGTCGGCAAGCGTTGTGAATTTATTTTTTGCCATCATATCCGTAATCGCAGGCTTTCCGGCCCAGGCCTGCATCCCCAGCGCCACTTCGTCGCCGCCTAAATGGATCATCCCTGCGGGGAACAGGTTGTTGGTTTCCCTCAATATGTCAGCTAAAAACGGATATACTTTTTCATTTGAGGGATCGAAAGTAAAGTTTGGGTATTTCGGCACGCTCCCCCCGCTGTACTCCGGGTAGGCCCTGTTAGCAGCAGTGGCATGACCCGGCATATCAATTTCGGGGATAACGGTTATAAACCTGTCGCGGGCGTAGGCTACAATCTCCTTAATATCATCGCTTGTGTAGTATTTCGCGGCAGCCAGCGAATCGGAATGATTTCCAACCCCTCCTACCGATGTTAACGCAGGATATTTTTTTATTTCGATGCGCCAGCCGTTGGCATCGGTTAAATGCCAGTGAAACTTGTTCAATTTGTAAAAAGCCATCCAATCCAATAATTGTTCAACTTTTTCCTTGCCAAAAAAATGGCGCGATTCATCCAGCATAAAACCCCGCCACTGGTACCTTGGCGCGTCTGTTATTTCCCCGGCAGGCAAATTGATCACATTGCCGCCCGGCTGATTCCTGATCAATTGGAGCAGGGAAACTATCCCGTCAAAAACGCCTTCATTTCCTGATGCCCGGATAGTTATTTTTTGGGGTTCAATTTTTAATGTGTAGGCGCCGGGAATTTGTTTTTTATCAATTAACTGAAGATCGATTGCAGCGATTGCTTCATTTGGATCAAGGGGTATGGCCAATGCAGTTGTCTTACTTAACACTGTCTGCAAATAATTGGCCTGGGGTAACAATGAATTATTATTCGTACCGATAACCGTTTGTGCACTCAGTTGAAACTGCCCGTCTGCTTTTACAAATGATTTTGGCAGCGGTATAATGTTAATGGTTTGAGCTGATAGAAAAAAAGGGAAGAAAATAAATAATATCAACACGAATTTCACGAATTTATTCGAATGGCACGAATGCCTGCTGGACGAACTTTTGGAGTCTCGTATCAATAAATCCGCGTTATTCGTGTTCAATCAATTAGTTTAATTAGTGCAATAAAATTAACGAAATTCAGTCAAATTTCATTGGGTGCAAATCATATTGTCGCAACTAACATATTTATTTAGCCTATGCCACCCTCGGAATTTGGCTAAAGCCCTACTTTGATAGCACTTTATCCCGTCGGTTAAAACCGACGGCAATGAATGTAATATAGCTTGTAATTCATTGCCGTCCCTTTTAAGGGACCGGAGGGTAAACAAAGAGATAAGGGCTTTAGCCAAAATTAGCGATTAACAACAAATTGATTTGCACCCATTTGATTTGTGTGAATTAGTGAATTTTCAATTCGTGTAATTCGTGGCTATTTCATTCGTGCTAATTAAATTCGTGCCCGATCACTTTCCAAATGGCGGCAGTCCGATCAGCTGGCGGTATAATGGCAGGTCCATGCGTTTCTGTGCCGAAATATGGAAATTTTTGCAATAGTACACCTGCAACGTATATTCCGGGCCGTTACGGATTATCTGCACATCAGGCAATTGGGTTACACTATCAAAAAACGGTTTAACATTCTCCTCTATAAAAGGCTCATGGTGATCACCGATAACGATAGCATCCTTACCAATAAGGTTTTTTGGATTAACCAAAAAAGCCAGGTTACGGGGATCAGGATCAAAAACAATGATATCCTTTTTCCCTTTCAGCGCCCAGTCGAGTTTACCTGTAAGCCACCAGCGGGCGCTGCCGGTAAATATATTCGGGTTCTGCAGCCAGCCTTCTTTTTCGAACCGGGTATTTATGTCCGTATAGTCAACACCCTGTATGGTAGGATCAAGGTTGTCGCCATGAAAAACATGAACTACCCATTTTGGACCATAGGCCGTCCAGAAACCGGTAACCATGTGCAGTGAAAGAACGCTGATAGTAATAAAGGTAAAACAAACTGAAAAATTCATCCAGCGGCGGGTGAGCCTTTTTCCTTTATCATTACTGTTAAGGCTTTTATCAACCGCGAAACCAAGTGCAATAAAAAGCATCATGTAGCCGGGCGCCTGCCAGTGAAAGTGATATTGCAGATCGGACCATAAGGTAACCATGGTAAAAAAAACGATGGGCAATATGGCCATCCAGAATATAAAACTATAAGCCAATAATTGCTGACGCAGTTTATAGGAGATGAAAAGCTGCCGGACAGTCGGGAACCATATCCATGGCAGCAGGAAGGCTGCCTGCCCTGCTATGCTCCGTAAAAACCAGTCGATATGCAAATGAAACCCTTCGCCCTTTACCCCTGCCCTTGAACCCTGGAACACAAAAGAGACCCAGTTGTTATGATAGTTCCACCACAGTATCGGCATCGCCATAATCAGGGTGATTAAAACTGCTAAATATGGCCCGGGATGGCGCAGCCAGTGCCTTTGGTTTTTATTGGTGGCAATGAACATAAAAACGCCCGCAAATAAAAACAAAACGTGGTACTTACTGAGGGTGGCCAAACCCATGCTTATCCCCACCGCAAGCCAAAGCAACCAGGTTTTGCGGCTGTTGCGCGTAGCTTCGGAGTTCCCGGCTTCGGGGCTAACCATTAACTGAACGATAAAGTAAGTGGCCACCAGCCAGAAAAACATCAACGGCGCATCGGGCTGGTACCAACAGGCAATAGCGTAGGTAAAAACCGCGCTTAAATTCATAATAACCACTGCCCAGAACCCTGCCTTCGCGGTGAAAAGTTTTTTAGTAACCAAAAACAGCATCCAGGTTGTACCTGCAAACAATAGCACCGATGCAAACCTGATCCCAAAATTCGACAAGCCAAATAGTTTTATGCTTAAAGCCCCTAACCAGAAAAACAAAGGCGGCTGATCAAAGTAACTCAAATTAAGGTGCAGCGCTCCCCTGAAATAATACGACTCGCCATTACCAAGCCCGGTATAAGCGGCGATAAAGCAACGCAGTATGAAGGTTATTAGAATCAGTACAGCCACATAGCCGCCCGCGTTTTTTTCAGTTAGTTTCTTCATCCGATAAATGAGCAAAGGTTTGCAAGGGGGCAAATCTCTTAAAAATTTCGGGAATTATGCTGCCTTTTATTGGTATGCTTTCATTAAACATTCAGAAACAAAATACTTTAGTGTGCGTGCAGTTCAGGGCGTCACCCCGAAACCCATTTCCCAAAGGGTATCTTATTAATAACCCATACCAGCAGCAGGGTTACCAATAAGCAAACCAATGCCGTGAGCGGGATGGCAATAACCGGCGCACACAACTTGTAGCCGATTCCAAAAGGTTCATCCAGAAAATATAACACAAGGGCATGGCCCAGGTAGATGCCATAATTATATTTCCCGGCAAAATCACGCATGCGGACAATTACAGGCGGTACTTTCGGCGCGGTAAGTTTTACCATCATAAAAACACTTACAGCCAGCATCACTACAGCCGGGTTTACCGGTTCGTAAAACATGGTGCCCGGCCAAACGGGATATTTCAGCAGCAGCCTGCTTCCAATTGCAATAAGCAATATGCTGAAAACAAATAAAGCGAACATCCACCCGCGCAAATGCCTTACATTAAAATCTTTAAAAGCGAGGTAATGCCCAAGCACAAGGTAGCCTGCAAAGCCGGCGAAATAATGCATGTCAACCGAGGGGTTATATCGCGAAAGGTAGGGCTGCGTGATCAGCATCACCGCGAACCATACCGCTAAGAAGTACAGTATCTCCTTTTCGGTAGCGTTGCGAACAAATTTGCCGATTACGGGTATAAAAAAGTAAAGTCCGATAAGCATATACACATACCATAAATGGTACGAACTGCCATATTTTAACAAATGCAAAACCTGCCTGATGTTTGCCCAGGCATTGCTGCCGAAGACAATTTCTTCATTATACCACGAATACCATACATAAACCAAACTCCAGAACAGGAATGGCAGCACTACCCTGGTTAAACGTTTTTTCAGGAAATCGCCGGTCTCATATTCCCGGTGCAGCAGCAATGCTCCGGTTATCATCACAAAAACGGGGACAGCAAAACGAACCAGCGCATTTAAAAAATCGGCGGTCCACCAATCGGCCATCGGGACTTTCCCATATTGGGCCAGCAATAGCGATGTACTGTGCAAAATGATCACTGCATATAAGGCAATCAGCCTTAAATTATTTATCCAGTCGATATTTTGAGGTTTGGTTTGGGGCATAAATTCCGGTAATTATTTTTTTGACAGGCTATTTTTAAGCCATTATTACAACTGTGGATTTAGAAGCGGCTTACGCTGTTCCCTGTAATAAACCACCAACTCTTTGAGTCTTTTTATTTGACCGGGGCGGGGATTGATAAAAATACGCACTTTTCGCACCATATCATAAGCCTCCTGATACGTCATACTTAGTTTTACCAGATAAGCCATTGCCATGGTAGGCCCTCTTCCGAGGCCCTGGCGGCAATGCACATACACTTTCCCGTTGTTCCTGATCTCTTCATCAATAAAGTCAGCGCCCTTAATCAATATTTCCAGCGGCGGCGGCGTATTATCAACGGTAGGTAAATGGAGGTATTTAATCCCCTCGTGTACGGCATCATTATAGGTATTATGCACGCGCATATTCACGACGGCGGTTACACCCAACGCCTTTAATTTTTTTAATCCAAGCAAATTATACTGGCTCCCAATAAAAAGATGGGCTGTAACCTGACACCTGCTTAAACGGGGCATACCCGCAATTACACGGTATATATTATCATAAATATAATCGCAGACGAGAATAAAGCCAATAAGGAACCTTTTAATTTTATCCGGCATTTTTTTAATTTATCTTATTCGTCTGTGTTATGTAATCCATTGCCTCCTGAAAAGTGGCAACCCAAATAGCCTTCCTGTTTTTTACCAGATAGGCCAGCAATTGCCTGTGTGCATCAGCCGACGTCGTTATATAGTCGCCGCCTACGCCATGAAACATAAAAATACCCAAGCCTCCGCTTTGCTCAACCTTTTTAACAAAGGCTATTAATTCGCCACCTGTATTATTGCCTTCCAGGCCGTTTGACGGCACCAGCAGCGGATTAAGGTTTTTAAAGTCGGTAATTACAGCTTCCTTATCCCCGCCAATGCGGGCATACTTTATTAAACCCGATTTCCGCAACGAATCCACATAGCTTTTCCCCCCTACCGATGTTTCGGTACATGGATAAGCATAGGTGCGCGACGTTTTACCATCTACAGCATTTAATAAATTATTCATCGTACCAATCTCGCGGATAATAGTAAAAACAGTATAGTTTTCGGAAGCAACCGGGTTATCATTGGTGCTGATACAGGGATGATAAACGGTATGGTTTGCCAGCTCATAACCTTTTTTGCCGACAGCCCGCCATTTTGGGATAGTTGCACTGTTGATGTCACCGGTGAGAAAAAAAGTAGCTGTTAAATGAGCTGAATCCAGTTGCGGAACGGCTACATTCAACTGTGAATTGAGCGCATCATCATAAGTAAGCACAATAACTGCCTTTTTATGATGCGGCCATATAATTTTTTGCCGGGCATGCGCCAAACAACTTACCAGCAAAAATAGCAAGCTGAGTTTTTTCATCGCGATGGTTTAATTTGAATAAATTTAAGGGTAAACTATTAAGA
>JBIOHE010000147.1:0-10305 GCA_044448725.1 Sphingobacteriales bacterium
TGCCCGACCTGTCGCGAAATAACGCAATTACAGCCCCTGATAATTTATTCTCACTGTTCCATTCAACCGGGTAATTTGTGAATTTATTTTTTGAAGGGTTAAAAATAGTCAGGCCGCCTTCCTTATTTGCAATCCATACATTGTCATTATCATATTGCAACAGGCCGGTGGCTATTTTATAAGGCAAAAGATGAACATCATCGGTTTGGTGCGACCAAACTTTTATTTCTTCGGTTTTGGGGTTAAACTTTGCAATGCCTGCATCCCAGGTGCCCAGCCAAAGATTACCTTCCCTGTCCAATAATGATGTGCAAAAAGTAAGCGGAGAGTTTTTATCTTTTTTGGGGAAAGAAGGTAAATCAGGCCGATAATATTTACAGGTTCCTGCAGATTCTGTATAGCGATAAAACCCATTTTGAGTTGTAATATACAGGTGGTCTTTTTTATCATCAGATAATGACCGGACGAACACATTTTTCCCTAAAGCAGAAATCCGCTTCCATTGTAAATTTCTTTTATTGAACTGAAATAGCCCCGTTGAAGTTCCTACCCAAAAAGTTTGATCATCTTTTGGAAGAATCGCATACACCTGCAGAAATTCATGGTAGCGAAAATTTTTTAAAGTTTGGGTATCGTTATCGACACAACTCAACCCCCCCCGTGAACCAACCCATAACCTGTTTTTTTCAGGGTAAAGAAAATTAATTCCGTTATTGATTATTGTAGTTGAGTCACCGGGCAGATTTCTGAAAGCTTCAAAACCATAGCCATCGTACCTAAAAAGCCCCTCCCTGGTCCCAAACCATAGAAAATCATTTGAGTCCTGGCTTATACAATTTATATAATCATTTGAAAGCCCTTCATCCTGAACTTTTTCTATGTGCAGGTTTTCCACATTTTGCGCAAAAAGACCCATTGTTGTACATAGCAGATAGAAAAAGGAAAAGATCAATGAAAGGGATATTCTCTTCCCGGACATCAAAAAATGTTTAACATCGTTTGTATTCATTTAACCTGCATTTGGCATAATGGTCCAATATACCACTATTTGGATAAATTGTTAATTAACAATTACCATATAACAATTTGTGAATATTATCTATATCTTCGGAACCTGAATTTGTAATCAAGCATTTAAAACCTGGTTTTATTTTCGGTGTAAACTCCAAAAAAGTTATTGGGATTTGTGTGTTCAGACAAAAATTAACATTTTTTAAGAATTTATATGGATACTAATGCAATCCTTTATACGTTTGCATAACCGACGGTTTTACGCCGGGGCAATATTACTGACATAAAAAACAAAAATACCTGCACTATAACATGAAAAAAAACTTTACTATTCTATCCGCAGTTTTAATCACACTTTTCTCTTTAAATGCCAAAGCACAGGATGAAGTAACACAAGCAAAAAGCTATTTAGGCATAACAGGCGGTTTTTCAACCCCGGCAGGCAATTTTAGCCAATCAAATTACAGCAACAATAGTGCAGGTTTTGCTAAAAAAGGAACTACACTGGGTTTGGATGCAGGGATTTACCTTTATAAGAACTTCGGGATCGGCATAACATTCTCCTATCAGGATCAGGGCGAACTAACCGGTGCCGATGCACAAAATCTCGCCAATGGCTATCTCGCATCCTTTGGTAAAGATGAAGCTAACGTTACAGCCGTTAACCGTTACCAAAATCTTAACCTGATGGCCGGGCCTCAGTACTCTTTTTTGTATAAGAAGTTCACATTGGATCTGAGGGCGTCAGCAGGTATTATAAAAAGCAGTTCAACTCCATTTATCGGGGTAGTTTTCAACAATTCGCCCAATTCAGCAACTTACCTTAACCAACTTAAGTCGGGTGGTAGCGCTTTTGCTTACGGAGGTAGCGTTGGTTTGCGTTATAGCGTGAGCGATAGCTGGGATATTGGATTAAAATACAATTATATCAATTCAGACGGGATAAAAATTGAGAACTCAGGGCCGGCTTATACCGGCGTGGGCCGCTATCAAACCAAACTGCCTATTACTGAGATTCAAACAACGCTGGGTATTTCCCTTAAATTCTAAATTATTTATTTTGTAAAATAAAGGCCTTTAAAATCACGTTTAAAGGCCTTTACTTTGTTAATGCTTTGCTAAAATCCTATTCTGTACATGGCGGCTCATCACCTGCAAGCTGTTTTTCTATCCTTTTATCAGGGGCAAACCAAATACAGGCAACTAAAATATAAAGTCCCATACTCACCGCCGGACTAAGCCATGAAACAGCAATGGCGACGGCATAAATAAGAATTGATATTTTCCCTTTCCGGTCATTGCCAATAGCTTTGGCCAATAGTGAATCTTTTCCATGATGCCTTATCAATGCAAAGATCAGTATCGTGTAAGCGCAGCCGCACATTATCAGCACTATGCCATAGCAGGTAACCGGCCATTGTGTAAAATTATTTACACCCATCCAGGCGGTAACAAAGGGAAGCAGTGAAAGCCAAAAAAGCAGGTGCAGGTTCGCCCAAAGTATTGCCCCGTTTACTGTTTCAACCGCCTGCATGGTATGGTGATGGTTATTCCAGTAAATCCCTACATTAACAAAACTAAGAACATAGCTCAAAAACACAGGAAAAAGTGGCAGCAGAGATTTCAGGTCAGCCCCATGCACACCAGCGGGCACCTTTAGCTCTAAAACCATAATTGTGATGATAATAGCAATAACGCCATCACTAAACGCTTCTAAACGGCCTTTTTTCATATTTTTTTGGCGAAAGGTTAAAGGCGAAAGGTAAAGGGTTTTTAGAAACTTTTTGCAACAAGGTAAATATTTTTGCCTAACCTTTAATTTTCAACATCTAAAACCTTTTGCCTTTTACCTCCTAATGTGGCAACGCAAAACAAACATAACTATCGCCCGATTTACTGCCGGTTTTACCACCGCCACAGGCAATCACCAAATATTGTTTGCCGTCTATTGAATAGGTTGCAGGGGTGGCATAACCTGCTGCGGGCAACTTTGCTTCCCAAACCTCTTTGCCAGTTTGCTTATCAAATGCCCTTATCTTTTCGTCTTTGGTAGCTGCAACAAAAATAAGCCCTCCTTTGGTTACCAATGGCCCTCCATATAGTTCAGTGCCGGTAATCGGTATCCCTTTTTTTGTCAGTTCAGGGTATTCACCCAGGGGAACTTTCCATAGAAGTTTGCCGGATGTCAGATCAACGGCATCAAGCGTACCCCAGGGTGGTTTAATGCCGGGATAACCGTCTTTATCCACAAACCGGTTGTAGCCATTCATGGTATATGGAATATCGTTGAGTACATTCGCAGATACGAGCTCTTTTGAAATTACGCTTGCATCCGAAGCCTTTTCGGGTAATTTTAAAACAAAAGCAAGCAAAGCCTTTTTGTCATCAGGGGCAATCTGTTTAAACGAAGGCATCATATTGCGCCCACTTTCAACAAGCTGCCCTACCTGCTGCTCATTCATCTTTCTGGCTATATTAACCAATGAGGGAAATGAACTGCCATTTCCCTTTAGCTCAGGGCCGTGGCATGCCAGGCAATATTTGTTATAAATGGCATGTCCCATTCCCTGTAAAGTATGCGCATAGGTATTTTTGGGAACATCTATCATCACCTGTGCCCAGGGCATTTCGCTGTTGCTGACGTACATGATTTTTGTTTCAGGGTCAACTGCCGCCCCTCCCCATTCGCCGCCGCCGTCAAATCCGGGGAATACCCAGTCGCCCTCCTTGCTTGGAGGCGTAAATATGGTATTATATTTCACCATTTTGTACCTTTCCATCATATCCTTATGCGTTTCGGGCATAAGGTCAGTCACATCTTCGGGGCCGAAATGCTGACGGGCAAAAGGCTGCGGCAACGATGGAAAAGGCTGGGTGGGCCAGGGTTGTTCTCCCGGCAAGGCATTGATGGGTACAGGTTTCTCTACTATCGGGAAAATGGGTTTACCATTGGTACGGTCGAACATAAAAATAAAACCATGTTTGCTGATCTGTGCCACCGCATCAATTGTTTTCCCGTTATGTTTTATCGTTACCAGGTTTGGGTTGGCCGGTAAATCACGGTCCCACAAATCATGGTGTACTACCTGGTAATGCCAGATGTATTTACCTGTGGCAGCATCGAGAGCAAGCAAACAATTGGCAAAAAGATCGGGACCCTTGCGGTGGACTCCATAAAAATCGCCACCGACGGAGCCGGTAGGAACATATACAATACCGCGCTTTTCGTCCAAAGCCATTCCGGCCCAGTTATTGGCCGATCCTAATTTTTTCCAGGCGGTGCTGTCGGGCCAGGTATTGAATCCAATTTCGCCGGGATGCGGGATGGTATGAAAGATCCAACGGAGCTTTCCAGTCATCACATCATAAGCCCGGATGTGCCCCGGCGCTGCATCTTCCGATTCATCAACCCTCGCCCCCATAATTAACAGGTCTTTAAAAATAACACCCGGCGTAGTTCCCGAAACATAAGAATTGACTTTCCGACCAAGGTCTTCGGTCAGGTCTAAATAACCGCCTTTACCAAATTTCATTATGGGTTCGCCGTTATTCGCATCAATGGCATAAGTTTTTGAACCTACACTATAAAAAATGCGTTTGTTATCCCCGTTTTTATCTTCCCAATAAACTACGCCCCTGCAGATCTTATAATAGTCCATAGGATCATTCTTTTTGGAAGTATCCGCTTTGGCGGGATCGAAAATCCATTTTTGTCCGCCGGTTACAGCATCCAATGCAAATAATTTCAATTTGGGACTGGTGCCATAAAGTATCCCGTCAACAACTATGGGGTTGCATTGGTTTTGGCTGCGGTTGGCCTTATCTTTATCATCGGTACTGAAGGTCCAGGCAACTTTAAGCTGGTTAACATTTTTTAAAGTTATCTGGTCATTTGATGAATACCTGTTCCCCTCTTTGGTTCCGGCATAGGTACCCCAGCCGCCATAGCCGGGCGCTGCTATATGTTTTTTACAGGAAAGGCCAACCAATGTAATTATGCAATAAGCCAATGGAAACAGTTTTTTCATTAATTGGGTTTATTTTTAACAAGGATTAATGCCTAAATCTAATCAGATTATGTTAAAAATAAAAAATACCTGAATGTGCCTGCTTGTAAAACTTATGGTTCTATAACGTTTTATATGGGTAAGCACTTCATCCCGATAGCCATCTGGAAACTTAAAAACATTGTTATTATGATGATAAAATGTATGTTTTTAAGGCTCAAAAAGAGGCGTAGCCTCGATAAATATTATAGCAACGGATTTTGATCCGTTGAAAAGGTAAGGAGTAAAACATTAAGATCCGCCCATTGGCGGACGACCCATATAAATACGGCGTAACTAATGATTAAAATGAATCGTGCCTAGCACTCTTAATATTGAACATTTTGTAACAACGGGTTAAAACCCGTTGCTACAAAATGTTTCGAGCCGAAGGCTCTATAAAAGGCTTACCCGCACAAACCGTTATAGAGCCAAACTTATTGAAGAAAAAAATTACTGCAAAGCCCCGGCGCTATTTAAGATGGCGCCAGGGCAAAAAAGCAGCTAACACGAACGTAATTAATGGTTGGGTACCGATGCAGGCAAGTTTTTTAACATCCCCTGTTCGTAGGTAGAAACAGCACCCATTACTCTCTTCGATTCGTAAAGTGAAAATTGTGTAAATTTCATGGCTTCAGTAGGGTTCATAGCTATTTTTCTTCGCATTGCTTCAACCTGAGGTTGAATTTCTTTTTCCCTGGTTTTATATTTTTGATCCAGGTCGGCCCTTTTTGCCGCTGCGGCTTTAGTTGTATCAGTCGCCAGGGTTTTCAAATTTGTTAAATAATCGGTGATCACGTCATCATACAAAGCGCAAATTTTCTTTTCATCGGGGTCGCTTATATTCAATGAATCCATTACTGAGTTCCCTTTAGCTGATGCCGCTGTTGTTGAATTAGTTGTTGACGTGGTTATTCCTGATGAGTCTGAAGTTGAGCCTGAACCGGATTTCCCTTTGCATGAAGCAATAAAAATTGGTATTATCAATAATACACAAAGTTTAAGTGTTATTTGCGCTTTCATAATTTTGATTTGTATTTGTTGATTTAAACAAAATGAAGCAAAAAAAAATCAAATTTATATGGGATATTTTGCCTATTTTGAAATCAAGGCATTTATGATAAACGACGGTATAAATCGAATTATCTACGATAAGCCGCCAGGTTTTTCGAGCCAATACCTCAATTAAAAATGATGGTAAACTCCGTTTTTTTTGCTGCGGTAGTTTTTAAAGAGAAATCGAAATTGTGATTGGTAAGGATCTCACGCACCAGGGTTAACCCTATCCCCTGCCCGTCTTTTTTTGTGCTGAAGAATGGCGAAAAAAGGTCCGATACATGTGCAGCTTCAATACCAGCGCCGGTATCTGCTATAATGAGGCTTTTTTTACCGGGGTTGGTAATAAAACTTACCACGCCTTGTTTTTCAATTGCCTCAATTGCATTTTTTACAATGTTGATTAATGCCTGTTCCATTTGCTGCTCATCCGCCAGGATATAAAAAGGAGCCTCAGCTAAATAAAATTCAAAAGAAACAGCTTTTTCCCTTGCTTTGATATCCATCAATTTTGAAACAGAATTGATTAACTGATGCAGGTCAACAGGCTTTTTATTTGCAGCCGGCAATTTTACCAGCTCGGCAAAATTTCGCATAAAGTGATTCAGGTTCTGGTTCCGGTCCATAGCAACCTGCAGGGCATCTTTTAAATCATTAAACCGATGCCCTTCCCATAGCTGATCATTTTTCAGCGCAGACTGCATAATTGAATTTACAGGCCCGACGGTATTGTTTACCTCATGCGCCATCATCCGTATCACCTTACCATATACATTTTTCTCTGCTGCAACAATTTCGGCTGTCAGGTCTTCAATCATAATAAAATGCCTCGAAAAACCACGGTCGATAAAATGTGATTTTTGAAGTTTATAAGTACTTATGCCATCGGGTTTTACTACAATGGTTTCGCCTGACCTTAAAAGTTTAATTTGTTTGAATAATGGATGCTGCTGTTTGTCAATGGGATAATTTAACACATCTGCACCGTCTACCGACAAAACTTGCAATGCTTTGGGATTGATCTGCTGAACATTGTTATCATAATCCAATACGATTATCCCTGTTGGCGAAGTGAAGATCAGTTTTTCAAGGAAAAAATGCTGCTGTTCCTGACGGGTACGTTCAGTCCGTAATTCATCCATCATATTGTTGTACACGGCTATCAACTCATCCATTTCGTGCTTACCGGTTGGCAAAAATTTGACGTTAAAATCCTTGTCTTTAATGGCGTCAACCCCCTGCATCAAAGTTTTTAAGGGCTGTATCAATTGCCGGTATAACTGAAAGGCTATTACCATCGAGATGATGATAAAAACCTCAGAAACTATAAACCAGAGCTTGTTGCCGCTAAATATAAAATAGCTGAGCACGAGGGCTACCAGGTGCAGTATCACCACGAATAAAATATACTTAGTCCTCAGCTTCATCGTAGGGGATCTGATATTTGTCAAGTCGCCGGTATAGTGCGCTGCGGGTAAGGCCGAGGGAAGCAGCTGCTTTCGAGATTTTTTTCTTATGATATTCCATCGCCCTTTTTATCATTTCTACTTCCACTTCTTCTAAAGTTAAAGTGCCGATACCGGGGAGCTGGATATTTCCTTTCTTTACCGGTGATAATTCCAGTTGAGAGCGAAAATCCTCAATATCCAGTTCATCATTTTTACTAACCAGTATTGTTCGCTCCACAAGGTTTTTCAATTGCCTGATGTTGCCGGGTAAAGGTAATTGCTGCAGCCATTTCATAGCACTGCCGGCTACCGATAATGATGGCCGGTTATAGATCTCCTTTAAATTATTAATGAAAAAATTAACCAGTAGCGGAATGTCCTTCGGACGTTCGCGCAAGGCAGGCAGATAAACGGTGATCAAATTTATGCGGTATAATAAATCTTCTCTGAATGAAGACCTGTCTACCATTTCGCTAAGGTTTTTGTTGGTGGCGCACACCACCCGTACATCCACCGTTTTAGTGCGGCTGCTGCCAAGCACTTCGAAGGTTCTGTCCTGCAATACCCGCAAAAGCTTTACCTGGCTGCCGGCATCAAGATCGCCTATTTCATCTAAAAAAATTGTCCCTTTGTTGGCCATTTCAAAGCGGCCGGTCCTGTCGAACCTTGCATCGGTAAAAGCCCCCCGCACATGGCCAAACATTTCACTTTCAAACAATGAGGTGGAAATACCACCCAGGTTTACCTTTATAAAGGGCTTATTACGTCGCAGGCTGTTTTGGTGAATGGCCTCCGCTATCAGCTCCTTACCTGTCCCACTTTCGCCCATCACAAGTATAGACGCATCTGTACCCGCTACCCGGCCTATGGTTTTTAAAATGTTCAGCATTTTCGGGTCTTCGCCAATTATATGCTCGAACCTGTAAGTTTTATCAAGTTGTTTGCGGGTATGGTGTTCTGTTTTTCTTTCCTTCAGGTCGAGCAGTGTTTTTATGGACTGTAACAGGTGGTCATTGTTCCATGGCTTATTAATAAAATCATTTGCCCCGGCCTTCATCCCCTGCACAGCCAGTTCAATACTTGCCCAGCCGGTAATAAGGATAACGGGTACCGCAGCATTGATCTGTTTGATCTTGTTTAACAGGTCCATCCCCTCTTTGCCCGATGTATCATTAGAAAAATTGAGGTCGAGAATAATAAGTTCAGGGCTGCTCTTTTTAACTGTTTTTATTGCTTCTGCGGGATCTGCACATGCGAGGGCCTCATAACCCTCGTCTTTTAATAACAGGAGTAATGAAGTACGTACAGCAATATCATCGTCAATGATCAGTATCATAAATTGAATATACAAATTTTGTCTGAACCATTGATTAAACTGATTTGATTGATTTCACATGATTGATTTCACAGGTTTTATAAACTATTCATCAAACAAATCAAATTCATCAGCTTAATCAATGGTTCAGACAATTATTACTCCTCATGCAAAGCAACTGCCGGATAAATAGCCGCCGCCTGCCTGCCCGGATATAATGAACAAACCAACACCAGCAAATAAATGAATATTATTGATAAAAACAGCGCTATTATATAAACACTTGCAGGCAGGTCAAATAAATTCAGCAAAGGAAACTGGATCGCAAAAAACGAACCGAGAATTAAGGAGAATGTTGCCAGTATCATTGCCTCATTAACTAACTGAGACGAAACGGACTTGCCTGTAGCCCCTACTGCCCGGCGTAAGCCTATTTCACCACGCCTTTTATTGATATTATACCAAAGCACGCCGAATAATCCTAAGGCTACGTTGATAATAAGGAAACAGGCAACAACCAATAAGACGATCATGGGTACCAGGCTAAAGTAATTTATGTTTGTCCGGTCATCGGAGAGGTGCTCGATTTCCACATCCGAATTTTTCATATAATTAGCTATTGTTTTATATAGCCTGCCCTCGAAAGCGGCATCAGCATCAGGGGTAACTTTTACCATCATTTTTCCAAGCCAATGAAATGAACCGGTATCTGTTCTTTGGTAAAGGCCAATTTCCGTATTGGCATAATCGCCCATTGTCTTAATGGCCTGTACAACACCTATCACCTTCATCTTATTTTTATTATCGCCATCGCCAATAAGTTTGCCGAGCGCAGAGCCATTCCCATAAAGTTTTTCTTTTAAATCGGAATTGATAACAATAGCGTTGTTCTTTGTTACATTATCTCCTTTATTAAACCACCGGCCTTCCAGCAATTGCATACTCAATACGTCTTTATAATTATCATCAACAGTATACCAATTTACCCCATCCATTTTTTTATTGTTAACGGTTACCCCCCCGCTATTTTTATTGTGTGTAAAAGGGGCATTATCACTGGTAAAGCTTACATCTTTTACCTGGGGCATGGATTTTATGGTTTGCACCAGCATCCCGTAATATAGGTTAAGTGAGTCCGTGTTTTTTGTTTGGTATGAATTACTATAATTAATAACCCATACATCCTTGTAATCAAGCCCCATTGGCTTTTTATAATTGTGATAATAATACACAACGAGTGTAAATACCGAGAATATGACGAGAAAGGAAACCAGTATCTCCGACATCAATAAAAAGTTTTGTTTCTTTTTATTCCAGATGAGTTTAAATAAGTGCTTTATCATAATATCTTTTATTAAATGATCTCTAATTTTATTGAGCCTTTAAGGCTATCACCACATTCAATTTCGACATTCGCCATGCAGGGTAA
>JBIOHE010000148.1:0-10256 GCA_044448725.1 Sphingobacteriales bacterium
GTCGTTTACTTAACGATAACCGACGATTAAGTGCTGCCGACTTGTTGCCTCACCCTGCCCTCTCCTCCCAAAGAGTCCTGCGGACAAGGAGAGGGTTCTAAAAAAGAGCCAAGTTAAAGTCTTCTCCTTTGGAGAGGATTTAGGTGAGGCATTTTTGGAGAGGGCAGGGTGAGGCTTTAGTTAAAAGGCCTGTTTCAAGGTCCCGCTAACCAGGTTATGATTTAATGAAAAGAAAAAAATGGAAAAACCTATTGAAGAAAAAATTAAGAGTAAACTGACCTCTTTTTATGGAGGGAAGTCGGGCAGTTGGAAAGTAGTCAGTTCAGACATCATTGCTGGAGAGCCAATGATAGTTGTGGATAAAATAGAAATGGTTAACCCCGGTCAGGTATTCGTAAACGGAGACAGCGATTGGGTGCTGAAAGGTTTCTCAAGCAATTCGCGTTACGTAACACGGGAAGAAAAAACAAAGCTTGACGAAATTCCTCCCGTTTTTGGCAAACCTGAAAATAGTTTTGCGGCATTTATTCCTATGAGTAAATCGGAAGAATGGTGGCTTTTGACACAGGATGAACGCAGAAAGATTTTTGAAGAACAATCGGACCACATCAAATTCAGTTATGATTATTTAACACAAATACCCCGGAAATTATTCCATTCAAGGGATATTGGGGAAGAATTTGATTTTCTGGCCTGGTTTGAATTCAAACCCGAAAGCAAAAATTTATTTGATGACCTGGTTGGTTATTTAAGGCAAACCGAGGAATGGAAATACGTAACCCGCGAAATTGATATCCGGGTAGTATCTGATTTATAACACCATAACTTTAATCAAAAATAATGAAACACATACTTTTCATAGTTACAAGCGCAGATAAAACAGGCGCTGCAAATCATAAAACCGGATATGAATTTTCGGAAGTGGCAGACCCATACCTTGAATTTATCAAAGCAGGATATACAGTTGACTTTGCCAGTATAAACGGCGGTTGCCCGCCCGAAGACGGCTACGATGAAAACCATAAAAACAGCAAATTATTTAAAAACAGCGCTGGTTTTAAGCGTTTAAACTTTAGCCACAAATTGGAAGCCATAGACATTGACGCTTACGACGCGATTTTCTTCCCCGGTGGATTGGGCCCGATGGTTGACCTGGCAGACAATCAACCGGTAAAATCCATAATTGCGAAAGTTTACGAAAGCGGTAAAATTGTTGCTGCCGTTTGTCACGGCCCTGTTGCATTGCTAAAGGTAAAACTCTCAAATGGGACACTTCTGCTGGAAGGAAAAAAAGTAACCAGCTTTACCGAACAGGAAGAAGAGGCCAAAGGCCATCTGTTGGGTGCAATCATCCCGTTTATGCTCGATAAAACATTAAAGCAGCAGGGAGCAATTTTTAGTGCCGGAAAGCCCTTCGGCAGTCACGTAGTTGTTGACGGGAATTTAATAACAGGTCAAAACCCGGCATCGGCAATAAACGTCGCTAAGGAGATAATAAAAAAAATAGCTTAGGCCGGATCAGAAAATTGCCGTTTAAGTTTTTCAAAACCTCTTTCCAAAACCCCGACGGCAGTTTTCAATTCTTCGTTCATGATAATAAACGGCAAAGATAGTTGAGGTACGTTTTCTTTTGACACTTTAAAACCCGGGCCGTTTTCCAGAGATTAGTACATCATGCGTTTGGCTTCCTGCAGGGCTTTTTCTTTGGTTGCCCTGTCTTTTAGCGAATCAATGCCCCATAGCAGGCCAATCCCGCGCATATCCCCATATATCTTTTGGCCGTCGCGTCATGCGCCCGCAGTGAAGGGGAACCGTGGATTCTGACAGGTTTGCATCAAAAATATTGGTAAGTATGACTACCGTCACTAATATTACGTGATAAAATCATCAGTTTTGTGCATTCATTTAACAATAAGAAACCATAAAGACAATCCCGGCGCTGACCGGTTTTTCCTGAACGCAAATAAAAAACAAGTCTATGAAAGCCTCTCTTTACGATAATTCAACCGACAGGTTCAACATCCAGGGACTGAGCCATCAGGAGGTATTGAAGGCAAGGGAAGCAAGCGGGGTTAACCGGCTAATATTTAAAAAGGAAAACGGATTTTTTGATGCGGTAAAAAGCTTATCAAAAGAACCCATGGTTTTGTTGCTGCTGGTTACATCTCTTGTTTATTTTATCAGCGGTAAAACGGGCGACGGGATTTTCCTGGCTTCGTCAATTGTATTGGTTTCAACCATTTCCCTGTACCAGGATTCGAGAAGCCGCGACGCTTTGGAAAAACTTAAAGATTATACGCAGGCCGGCTGTAAGGTTATAAGGGACGGCAAAGCTGAAACAATAAGGAGCGAAGAACTGGTTATCGGCGACAGCATGATTGTTGATGAAGGCACCGCAGTTATGGCCGATGGTGCAATCGTTCAATCCAACGATTTCTCGGTTAACGAATCCATCCTGACGGGTGAATCATTGCCGGCATATAAAGATGCAAAACAGGAGGACCATTTTGTATTTCTGGGCACTACCGTTGTGAGCGGATTAGCTATTGCGACGGTAACAGCCATTGGCAACGAAACCAGGCTTGGGAAAATCGGCAAAAGCATGGAAGCGATCCGGCAGGAAAAAACACCTTTGGAATTGCAGATAGGGAACTTTGTTAAATATATGGTGCTGGCCGGGCTGGTGGTATTCCTGATTGTATGGGGCATCAATTATTTCCATTCGGCCAATATACTGGATAGCCTGCTGAAAGCGCTCACGCTGGCCATGAGTATTTTGCCGGAAGAAATACCCGTTGCCTTTACCACTTTTATGGCCCTGGGCGCCTGGCGGCTGATGAAAATGGGCATTGTGGTTAAGCAAATGAAAACGGTAGAAACCCTGGGCAGCGCCACGGTGATCTGTACCGATAAAACCGGGACGATTACAGAAAATAAGATGGTGCTGGCAAAAGTTTTTGCGCTGAAGTCGGGCCATATTTCGGATGCAGGAGGTGTTTTTGATGAAAACGAAAAGGAACTCATAAAACTGGCTATGTGGGCAAGTGAGCCTATCCCGTTCGACCCGATGGAAATAGCTTTGCACAGCACCTATTCCAAAAACACCGGGACAGATGAGCGGTCCCTGCTCCACATGGTCCACGAATATCCGCTGGGGGGCAAACCGCCCATGATGACCCATATATTCGGCAACAGCGCCGGGCGCCGGATTATTGCAGCAAAGGGGGCACCGGAGGCCATAATGAACGTTGCTGACCTTAAAAAGAATGAAAGAGACCTCATCGAAAAAACCGTTGCGGCATTATCCACCCAGGGTTACCGGGTATTGGGTGTTGGCGAAACTATTTTTGAAGGGGACGAATTTCCGATCCATCAGCATGAATTCAAATTTGTATTTAAAGGATTGGTCGCTTTTTACGATCCGCCAAAGAAAAATATCCCCGCCGTGTTTAACGCATTTTATAAAGCAGGCATCGCGGTTAAAATTGTTACCGGCGATAATGCAGCCACAACCGCCGCTATTGCCAGGCAGGTTGGATTTAAAGGGTACGACAGCAGTATCAGCGGCGATGAACTGATGGGCTTAAATGATGCGGAATTGCAGGAAACGGTACATAAAACAAACGTGTTTACACGGATGTTTCCCGACGCCAAGCTAAGGATTATTAACGCCTTTAAGGCCGAAGCTCAGATTGTGGTAATGACAGGCGACGGGGTAAATGACGGGCCCGCCTTAAAAGCAGCGCATATAGGGGTTGCCATGGGTACAAAGGGATCTGAAATAGCCAAACAGGCGGCGTCGCTGATACTGGTGAAAGATGACTTGTCGAAAATGGTTGAGGCCGTAGCTATGGGCCGCAGGATTTATGCTAATCTAAAAAAAGCTATTCAGTACGTAATCTCCATACATATCCCTATCATTCTAACGGTATTTCTTCCGCTGGCATTGGGGTGGGTGTATCCAAATATATTTTCACCGGTCCACATTATTTTCCTCGAACTGATTATGGGGCCTACCTGCTCCATTATTTACGAAAATGAACCGATGGAGAAAAACACAATGCTCCAAAGCCCAAGGCCCTTTACCAGTACCTTTTTTCACTGGAAAGAACTGGCGACAAGCATCATCCAGGGATTGCTTATTACAGCCGGCACTTTAAGCGCTTATCAGTACGCCGTACACCAGGGCTATAATGAGGACATTACCCGCACCATGGTTTTTTGTACCCTGATTGCTGCAAATATATTGCTGACCCTGGTAAACCGGTCCTTTTATTACTCCATATTCACCACCATAAAATACAGAAACAACCTGGTGCTGATGATTATCGCTATTACCGTAGTTATTACCGGATTGTTGCTTTATATAAAACCATTACAGCAGTTTTTCGGGTTCGGCCCATTAAGCCTGCAGCAATCAGCGGTCAGTATAGGTATCGGCCTGCTGTCGGTAATATGGTTTGAGGTATTCAAATGGCGGGAAAGGATGAAGAAATCTCCGGTTGCGGGTGGTAAGCAGCTGTAAACTGGCAAGCGGTGTTTATGCCTGTTAAATAACAGAGGCTGGCGGACAGGAGGTGTTTTTTGGCTTTTTGTCGCCGTTTTATAACTGACGGTTAATACCGGTCAAACCCAATTCCCATAAAAAAATTATCTGCCATAGCTTTTTTTATCGGAATATCTGCATAATTTTGTAACACCCGACCATGATATCACAGGCAGAAGGCTTGCGGATTCATTGTTGTTTAACCATTAAGCCTTTCATAACCAAATGAAAAAATTAACCGCTACACCCTTGCTGTCAAAAATTCAACCTGATATTGAATTTGTACCCGGCGCTTTAAAGCCCGGAACCCCTGCTGCCTACTATGCTTTATTATTGGGTATTTATACGCAGGTGCAGTCACCCGGTTACCCTGCGCCGGATACGGAAAACATTACCGGGGCAACCTTGCCACTGGCCGCCCCGGCAACATTGCCTGCATTTACCCCTGCCATACAGCAAAGGGCCGATTGCCTGCTGCAAACAATAAGCAACAAATACCCTATGCTGCTGGGGGAATATGCCGACAGTGAAACACTTACCATACTTGATAAAGATTGGGAAGCCATCCCCGCCGGTACGGTGGTTTTTGAGCGGGTTACCAACCTGGCTACCTTGTATTATGTTGTTTCAAACATCCGCCTGGATGCCGGAGGCAAGCTTAATGTGATGCAGCCTGAACTGGTAATGAGCAGGCAACCCGTATTGCACGAAAATGTGGTGATGGTATTAAAGGGAAAAAAACAATCCCTGCCCATGAAAATTGCAAAAAGCATAGGCGGGGCTATGTTATCAAAAATAGGCGGGTTTGTGGGCGACCTGATTGTACACTATTTTTTCCCTGAAGGTGTTCCCGATTATTTTGATGAGGTATATAAAGAAATTACCCGTATTGTAGATCAAAAAATTGACGCCAATACCATCCTTACCATAAACGGGGCCTTGCATAATGTGATGGACAAGCTGGATAGTGAATATATTCCTGCTAAAGAAGGTGCAAACCCTGACATTAAGGCCGACCGTGAGAAACTGTTCAGCCTGCTGCAAAAATATGATACGGTTTTTTTAACCGGCCCCGGCGGCATGCTGGGCGCTTTGCAGGATGCAAAACTGGCCCACGCAGGCTTCGGCGCGTTTATGCTTGGCGCGGCGCTGCAAATTGGCCTCTCGCAGGAAATGGCGTTTGTTGACCCCGGCAATTACGATGACAAGCTAAAGAAATGGAAATCGCCGCTTGAATCGAGCTACGGCAAACCTGTTACGGGTACCGTGGCTAAAACCGCGAAAAAATATGCCGCCTACGCCACCCAAACCTGGGCCGATATTATTGAAAAGCGCAAAGGCCAGGTAAAGGCTGTGAAATTTCATAAACAGGTTGTTATTGGCTGGGATGCGAGGATTGGCAACCATTATAAAACCGTGTATATGGCAAACTTAACGGATATGGGCGTTCCCACCGCTATAGAGGCAGAAATAGGGCAGGACGAAAAAGACGGCAAAAACAACAACTTTGATGTATTCGGCAAAAATAACCTGCCGGGCTACCGCACACAAAAAGTAACCGAACTTATCGAAGAAATGGCAGATCCGATGGCTACTATTAACGATTGGCTCAAGCTGATTGATCATCCTGTAACACTCAGCTAAGCAGGTTAATAAAAACAACCGGCCAAATTGCAGGGTGCACGTTGGTGCGAATTGCAGCAAGGGTAAAGGAGATAACAGCAACAAGTGCGGGGGAATTTAGGAATTACCTGAATTCTAAAAACTCATTAATCCGGTAAATTCGGGTTCAGAGAAAAAAACTTACCGGCAAGCCAATTCTTTTTCAAAAGCTTTTTCCAAAATCCCAAGGGCAGTTTTCAATTCTTCCCTCGTGATAATTAAGGGCGGACATAGTTGCAGCACATTTCCTTTTGATACTTTAAAACTAAGACCGTTTTCCAGGCATTCGTACATCATGCGTTCGGCCTCCTGCACGGCTTTTTCTTTGGTTGCCCTGTCTTTTACAAGTTCAATGCCCCATAGCAGGCCAATTCCGCGTACATCGCCGATAATCGGGAAGCGTGCGGCCAGTTTTGCAAATTCCGCCCTTAAATAAAGTTCATCGGCCTTCACTTTGTCCAATAACTTATTTTGTTCAATAAATTCAATCATAGCCTGTCCGGCCGCACAACCAAGCGGACTTTTTTCGTGGGTGTAATGCCCTAATGAAAAATCGGCGGCTACATTATATTCGTCTTTGGTAACAATAGCTGCAAAGGGGATAATGCCCGCGCCCAAACCCTTGCCCAGGCATACCACATCCGGCTCAAAGCCGTAATATTCAAACGCAAACATTTTGCCTGTTCTCCCGAAGGCTATGGGTATTTCGTCGAGGATCAGCAATACATTGTACCTGGTGCATATTTCCCGCACTTTTTTCCAGTAGGCTGCCGACGGTATCTGCACATCGGTGTTCCTGATGGTTTCGGCAATAAAAGCGCCTATCCCGCTGTCCTGTTTTAAAATATTTTCCAGTTCTCCGGCGTAATGCACATCGTCGCCATCCTCATAAATATTCCGGTAGGCGGCAGGCTGGGGGATGTTTATTGTTTCGGGCGATAAGGGCCCGAGGTGTTTTTTAAATTGCTCCTCGCCGCCGGCAGCAATAGCATCCATCGACGCGCCATGAAAAGAATCAACCCACGAAACAACTTTATATTTCCCGGTAATTACCCTCGCCAGCTTTAAGGCCATGCCAACCGCGCTGGTACCGCCGGGCGCAAATAATACGCGGTTTAAGTTTGGGGGGAATAAGCCCGTCAGCTTTTTTGCAAAGCCGATGGCCGCATTATTGGTATAGCGGCGCGGCGAAAAGGGCAGTATATCCATCTGCTGCTTTACCCTGTCCATCACATACTGATTTCTGTAACCCACCTGGTGAACGCTGTTCCCATGAAAATCCATGTATTTTTTTCCGCTGACAGTTGTTATATAAATACCTTCACATGATTCAACAACATCAAGGCAGGGTGTGGATAACGACTGATGGATAAACAGCTCTGCATCCTGTTCTAACAGATCAAGGGTGGAAGCGTCAATGATTTTATACCAGTTTTTCCGGGATGCCGAAAAATTTACATCGCCTTCGGTAAACAATCCGCTTTCTTTTTCGGGGTGCATAAGATTATTAAATGACGGCCTGTAAAGCCTGGTTGATGTTTGATGTTTTTAGTTTTTGCTGTGCAAAACTATGCAATGCGGTGGGTTAAAACAACGGAATTTTAAGGTTTTAAATCTTCACCGTTGTTGGTTTGTCTTTCGCCGTTGCGGGTGTTGTCACCTGCAACATGGATTATTTTTGAGGAGGGAATTCTCTTGCCGCGCAAGGAGGGGGGACAGGCGGAAGAAAACACGTTAGGATCAGCCTTATTTTTGATTATAATGGCCCATTGCTGAAATAACAAAAACGGTTACGATATTTTCTTCAACTTTATAAATCAACCTGTCTTTTTGATTTATTTTTCTGAACCAAAATCCCGAAAGTTCATACTTTAACGCTTCCGGGTTGCCGGTGCCTGTATAGGGTGTTTCGCTAAGTTCAACAAGGATTTTTTCGATTTTTTTAATGCTTGCTTTATCACCCGATTAAAGGTGCTGTTTTATATGCCTTTCGGCAAGTTCTTCTATTTTAAGTTTAAACTGCCCCATATATCATTCGGATCAATGTCTTTATAATTACCCCTTTTTTCGGCTTTCTTTACCATCGCCACAAAATCCGGATGGTATGGGCTTGTTTCAACACTTATTTTCCATGCTTTGGCAATGGCTTTTAAGGCCAGCGCCTGGTCTTTGCTTTTGGGGTGCATGATCAATGTTTCCATATACAAATTTAATCAATTTTAATTTAAAAGCCATTTATAATATTGACCACCCAGGGAAGTAATTATGTAATAAAGCATAGCGCAGTATGAGGCGGTCATCCAAAACTGGAGCCGCAATTAATTAAATTAGTAGCGATAACTGAAGGCTTCGCAATTATTAACAATTAAAAAACTGCACTATGCTTAAGACAAATTTGCAAAATTCAATTGACTTTAATGGTCAGAACTTTTATGTAGGACTTGATGTCCACAAAAAATCATGGGCGGTAACCATTCGCAGTATGGGTATTCAAATTGCTCATTTCACCCAGCCACCGGGAGCGGATGCGCTTGCCAAGTATTTACAAAAGAATTACCCGGGAGGGTGCTTTCATTCAGCCTATGAAGCTGGTTTTTGCGGTACGGGAATTCACGAACAACTTTGTAAACTGGGCATAAACAACATTATGGTTCACGCTGCGGATATACCATCTACAGATAAACAAAAGAAAAACAAAACGGACCTGCATGACAGCCGCGCAATTGCCGAACATTTGCAAAAGGGTAACCTGCGGGGTATTTATGTATTGAGCCGGGAGCATCAGGAATTACGAAGCCTGTTTCGTTTACGCGAAAGCAAAGTCAGGGATGTGACCCGGGCCAATAATCGTTTAAAAAGCTCCATGATGTATTTCGGCATCGTATTACCTGAATCTATTAACAAAAAAGAATACCTGTCATTAAGGGCATTAACGTGGCTGGATAATTACCAGATGGCAAGCCCGGCAGGCAAGATCACCCTACAGCAGTATGCGAGGGAGCTTAAATACCAGCGCACAGAGCTTTATCAGCTAACACGCTTATTACGTAAGCAAATACAGGATACTGACCCGAAATCTTATGAATATTTGCTTTCAGTTCCAGGTATCGGTGGTGTTACCGGAATGGGGTTAATAGCAGAAATTGCTGACTTTACCCGCTTTGATGACCCGGATGAATACTGTAGCATGCTGGGTTTATGCCCATGGGAAGACAGCTCGGGGGATACTATTAAAACTAAAGGTATGCAACCAAGGTGTAACCGGCACCTGCGCCCCTTGCTCATTGAGGCATCATGGACAGCTATCAGGAAATCACCTGCCTTGTTCGCCTATTATAGTAAACATGCGGCCAGGAACAATAAGGCAGCAATCGTTAAAGTGGCCCGCAGGCTGGCGCTGATAGCCCGTGCTGTCGTCATCAAACAGCAGCCTTATCAGTCTGATTATTTACAAAAAAAAGAAGAACCAAAGGCTGTAAATGTAGCCTCAAAAAGGTTTTCTTCAGGCATTACGGAACAGCATATAAACAAGCAGCCAGGCAATGTATTTGCATCATGGCCTGGCTGATATGCTTTATCCGGCTGTAATATCCCTGGCAGGTTGCTCCTCAGCAGAGCCGGCTTCCGTTTCTTACAGCGAATAAATATACTAACGAATGTTAAACTTTTTGGTATTACATAAAATAATAATCTCAAAACTTAAAGAGGAAAACGCAAAAAAGCGATGGTATTAAATTACCCAGTGGAAGTATTCGTACCTCTTTTTATTTCAAACAATTACTGGCGGCCCCCGCTTAAGGGATGACCGCATATAGCAGTCGGAGATTTTTTTGTTGTGCCGAAATAAAAACTATAACTTTATGTGATCTTAAAAATCTCATACCTGTCCCTTTGCTTTATACATAGCAATCGCTTTTAAAAAAGGAGGCACCTTCGGAGCCCCAAAATGCGTGATCGTTCTCTATAAACAGGATGCTCCTGCGGAGCGATAAGCGCTTGAACGCCCCGACTCCAGCGGAGTCGCGTGTTTATAGATCAGAAAAATGGA
>JBIOHE010000149.1:0-10254 GCA_044448725.1 Sphingobacteriales bacterium
CCTATAATGAGTTAAGCGATCATATTCACATTGATATAACCGATGACGTGGATGACGAGGCGGTATATGGAAGGAAGAGACACCATCACAAGAGCCGCGGGAGGTAGTTTTTATAAGAACTACAAATAACTGCTGGATCTACTGTAGCCCGTTTACGCCGGCTGTTTCATAAATAAGGTTCACCGTTCATAACGCTAAATGGGGCTGATTTCTATCCTCTCTTTTTAATTTTTCCCCAATTCAGAAATTAGTTTGCGTTGGGTTTCAACCAACTCTTGTCTTTGACTTAACAATTCTTCCTTTAAAGAAAGTATATGATTTAAGCTGTCAAGTTTATATTGCCATTCCTGAATTTCCACAGTGCGAAAACCAACAATGGGTTCCTTATCATAATAATAAGAAAAAAGATTATAATTCAATGCCTTACTGAGGGTCAACAAAAGTTCTGAATCAATAGTGCTACGCTTATAAATATCGGATACGTTTTGTTTAGAGGTATTAATTCTCTTCCCTAAATCTGAAGGTTTCAGATTTTGACTTTCAGCAATCTCCTTAACAAATTCACCAATTGTATTAGCTTTATTCTGCATTCACAAATCTTTTCAAAAAGAAGCAACTGCACCTACAATGATTGTATAATATTATTTGTCGATTTGGAAAATATAATTTGTCTTTTTCGGTGTTAGTTTTTATCTTTGTTTTGTAATTATGCTTTATATGTAAATGAAATAAAGCTATATACACTTCTTTTTAGAAGTAACTAAAGAGTCTTGCAACTCCTATCTCAAGCCGTTGGCGCAAGGCAGCAGACGTTACCCATATCTTATATTGATATGCTACATTCGCATATCATAAAATAAGAGTGGGTTCTGCTGTAAATCCGTGTCAACATAAGGCTTGAGAACTGAATGGAGTTGCGGTATGCAGAACCCACTTTTATTATTTTTCTGCATCATTGAGGCTCATTTAAAATTCAAATTTAAATGAGGTATGAAAACAAAAATATACGCGCCTTTTAAACAGTGTTTTTTTTCAGAAACAGTATATGTGTGTTTTGGTCGTGCATTTCTGCCAGCTTTTATAATAACATACCCCCTTCAGAACCCAATAAAAAACATCATCTGTTATCCCGAATGATTAGCCCCACGAACGGCAGCCCAGGATCAGTAATAGTTAAATTTCTCCGGTTGCCGTTCGTTTTTGGTTCCTATTGACCAATCTTTTAACGAACACAACAAACTAAAGATTCATGAAAAAAACTATACTTTTTATAGTACTGGCCACGCTTTGCCTGAATTTCAGGGCCAAAGCACAAACCATTGCCAAAATCACAGGGGTAGTAACCAGCGCCTCTGGTAATACGCCCTTACCTGGGACGACAATAACCATAAAAGACACAAAAATCACAACAACTACGGATGAGCTGGGCCATTTTATAATAACTGCAAAAAGCGACACGGGAACATTGGTTGTCAGCTTTGTCGGGTTTCACACCTATCAGCTCAAATTTACTACGGCAAGCAAAGGCCCTTTTGCCATTCATTTAAGGGATGACGCCAGTTTACTGAATGAAGTGATGGTAATCGGCTACGGCACCACAACCAAACGCCTTAACACAGGCAATGCCGGCAAAGTAACAGCAGACGATATATCAAAACAGCCGGTAAGCAATCCGCTTGCAGCCCTGGAAGGCAGGGTGCCGGGATTGGTGGTTACGCAAAGCAGCGGTGTAAATGGTTCCGGCTTTTCAGTACAACTACGGGGACAAAATTCTTTAATACAAGGTTCTGACCCGCTGTTTATTATTGATAACGTGCCCTATTCACCGGGTAATACCCCGCTGAACCAGCTGACCTCCGCAGCGGGGTCAGGGTCATCGGCAAGCGACGGGATCAGCCCCTTTAGCCTGATCGACCCGTCAGACATTGAAAGCATTGATATATTAAAAGACGCGGATGCAACCGCTATTTATGGATCAAGGGGAGCAAACGGGGTCATATTAATCACCACCAAAAAAGGCAAAGCGGGGAAAACGCTTATCAATGCCAATGTTTATACGGGTATGGGCCGGGTTACCCGGACAATGGATATGCTCAATACCCAACAGTACCTGCAAATGCGGAGGGAAGGATTTGCAAATGACGGCATAACCCCTGATGCTTCCAGCGCGCCTGACCTGTTTCTCTGGGATACGACACGTTATACAGATTTTAAGAAACTACTGATCGGAAACACAGCGCATACCACGGATGCCCAATTGTCTATATCCGGCGGTAATGACAATACGCAATTTTTAATAGGCGGCGGCTATCATCAGCAAACAACCGTATTCCCGACTGACCTCGGTGATAACCGGGCCTCCGTCCATTTCAATTTAAACCACAATTCCACAGACAAAAAGCTAACAGTTAACCTGAACACGATCTACTCATCGGACGTGAACAATTTACCCGCAACGGATCTGACTGGCTATATCAATACCGCGCCCAATCTGAAATTGTATGATGCTTCGGGCAAATTAAACTGGCAGGAAGGCGGCGTTTCTTATTTAAGCCTTGGCCTTTTTAATGCCAACCCGCTGTCCTTTGAAAACCAGTCTTACACGGGGAAGTTCCAGAACCTGAGCAGTAATTTACAGATGACTTATAAAGTATTGCCTGATCTGAGCCTGAAAGTGAGTATGGGTTATAATATCGTCAGCAGTGACGAGGTCAGTTTATACCCAGGTACCTCCTTAGACCCGAACCTCGGGGCGCTGCCTTTCAGCAATTTTGCCAACCAAAGTCAAAGAAGCTGGATCATTGAACCGCAGGCAGAATACATTAAGAAAATCGGAAAGGGTAAATTAGATATTCTGATTGGCAACACCTGGCAGGATAATACCAGCAACGGCATTTTGGTCAGCGCCAACAATTATTCAAGCGACCTGCTCCTGGGTTCTGTTTCAGCAGCAGGGCTGACCTATACCAGCAATTTGTTTAACCAGTACAGGTATGAAGGAACATACGGAAGGATTAACTATAACCTGGATGGAAAGTATATCCTTAATTTAAGCGGGAGGCGCGACGGGTCGAGCAGGTTCGGGCCGGATAACCGGTTCAGCAACTTTGGAGCTATAGGAACCGCCTGGATTTTTAGTGAAGAAAGCTTTATAAAAGAAAAGCTGCCGTTTTTTAGTTTTGGTAAACTCCGGGGCAGTTATGGGATAACTGGAAATGACCAGATCGGCAATTATAAATATTTGGATACCTGGACGCCTGGAACAGCCACTTACCAGGGGGTAAGTGTATTAAACCCCACATCCCTCTATAATCCATCCTACTCGTGGGAAAAAAACAGGAAAGCTGAAATCGGACTGGATCTTGGCTTTTTCAAAGACAGGCTGCTGGTGTCCGGCGATTATTTTAATAACCGTTCCAATAACCAGCTGGTCAACTATACCCTGCCATCCCAGACAGGATTTTCTTCAGTATTGGAAAACTTAAATGCCCTGGTACAAAATACAGGCTGGGAATTTCAGGTAAACAGCAAGAATATCAATTCGGGGTCATTTACCTGGTCAACAGCTTTCAATATGACGGTTCCAAACAACAAACTGTTGGCTTTTCCGGGACTGGCCAATTCCAGCTATGCCAATACCTTTGTGACCGGGCAGCCATTATCAACTTTAAAGCTTTATCATTACCTG
Source organism: Sphingobacteriales bacterium (assembly GCA_044448725.1). Classification (GTDB taxonomy): domain Bacteria; phylum Bacteroidota; class Bacteroidia; order Sphingobacteriales; family Sphingobacteriaceae; genus Mucilaginibacter. The sequence goes on from JBIOHE010000149.1 coordinate 3,689, forward strand.
GGCGTTGACCCCAATACCGGTATTTACACTTTCGAGGGCGAAGATCAGAACGGCAATTTAACTACTGCCAACAGAACGGCCCTGAAAAATACCGACCCGAAGTTTTATGGCGGATTACAAAATTCATTCAGGTATAAAAGGGTTGAGGTAAGCATCTTTCTTGAATTTAAAAAGCAAAACGGCTTTAATTACCTGAACACGCTTGGGGGCAATGTACCGGGTTATTCCTATTATAATCAACCAGTCATTGTATTATCCGCCTGGCAGAAACCGGGTGATAAAACCAATATAGAAAAGTTCACCGGTTCACCGGGGGACGCTTACAATGCGGCATCCAATTATTTAATTGGTTCAGACGCTGTTATTTCTGATGCTTCCTATATCAGGCTCAAAAATCTGTCACTCTCCTATAATCTTCCCAATAGCTGGCTCTCAAAACTGCATATTAACAGCAGCCGTCTTTATCTGCAGGGGGAAAATCTCTTTACCATCACCAAATATGCTGGCGCTGACCCGGAGAATCAGAATATGTACATACTTCCCCCGCTGAAGACGATTACTGTTGGCATTCAATTAACCCTTTAAACTTTTTGAAATGAAAACTATAAGTAAAAAATTGTTTTTTATCCTGCTCATAGGATTGAGCGTGGTATCCTGTAAGAAATTTGTGGACATTCCCCCCTCCCCGCAATTAATCGCTACGGGCGCTATTTTTTCAGATGACAACACCGCCATAGCTGCCGCAGATGGCATGTATGCTTCCATGCGCACAGGATCGCCGTCTTTTGAAAATGGCGCGATCAGTATTTACTGCGGCTTGTCAGCGGATGAAATTGTCAACACTTCATCAAGCTCCGCTTACGGCCCGTTTTTCAAAAATGCCATTCCCGCTAATAACACAACCATTTTGGCGACCTTCTGGGCAGGCCCTTATAATACGATCTACAGGGCAAATGCCATTTTGGAGGGGTTAAATAAAGCTACCGCCTTATCAGACTCCGTAAAAAAACAGTTGACCGGGGAAATGAAAGTGGTAAGGGCATTAACGTATTACTATTTAACCAATTTATACGGGGATGTTCCTTTAGTTACCAGTTCTGATTATAAACAAAATGCTACTGTTGCAAGAACGGCTTCTGCAAAGATTTACCAGCAAATGGTGGCTGACCTGACCGATGCTGAATCCTTATTAAATAACAATTATGCAAGTATGGGAAAAGCCCGGCCCAACAAACAGACAGCAACTGCATTACTTGCAAAGGTGTATTTATCTGCAAAAGACTGGACAAATGCCGAAGCACAGGCAAGCCAGGTGATTAATTCAGGCCTTTATAATTTGGTAACTGATTTAAACAGCGTATTCAGCGAAGACAGTAATGAAACCATTTGGGAAATTGCCAGTCCGGGTGAAGCCGGTAATACCGCTGAAGGGACTATGTTTATTCCATCTTCTTCAAAGGTAAAGCCAACGTTTACGATGAGCCCTTATTTATTAAACGCATTTGAACCCGGCGATTTAAGAGCAGCGAACTGGCTAAACAGTAATACGGTATCCGGCGCCACTTATTATTATCCCTATAAATATAAAAACCGGACTACTGCTTCTGTAACCGAGTATGACATCGTATTGCGTTTGGCGGAACAATACCTGATCCGGGCGGAAGCCAGGGCGCAGCAATCGTCAAGCAAAATACCCGATGCAATAAACGACCTGAATATGATACGGTCAAGGGCTGGCCTGGCACCTTTGCCGAATACCATTTCACAGTCGCAATGCCTGGCCGCAGTTGCACAGGAACGGCGTGTTGAACTATTCGCAGAATGGGGACAACGATGGTTTGACTTAAAAAGGACAGGTACCATTGATGGCATATTAGGGCAGGAGAAAACAGGCTGGCAACCTTATGATGCATACTATCCCATCCCATACAAACAAATTATCGCCAACCCGGCATTAACACAAAATCCGGGGTACAATTAATAAGAAATATTAACATAAAATCAAGAACAATGAAAAGGCCATACCGGTACATCTGCCTGTTAATAATATTTACGATCATTCACGCCCATTCCTCCTTTTCACAAAACAGGGAGTTGAAAATTGGCGAACAAGTGCCTGACCTCGAATTTTCAACTGCCTGTAACTACAAGACTGGTAAACCAGCCCCGTTTAAAATAGCTGATTTAAAAGGTAAATTAATCATACTTGATTTTTGGGGAACATTCTGTGAACCTTGCCTGGAAGGCTTTCCAAAATTAGATTCCATGCAAAGGCATTTCGGGGACAAAATTCAGATTTGTACTGTTAACTCACAAAGTAAAGCGGTAATCGACAAGTTTTTTAAAGTTCACACCGCCGTTTTTAAACCATCATTGCCTTTTATAACGGGAGATACGGCGCTATCAAAAATGTTTCCGCATACTGGCGTTCCTTTTCAGGTTTGGATAAGCCCTGCCGGTAAGGTGCTATATCTGGCAGACGGCTATAACTTAACTATAGAAAATATCAATTCCGCGTTGGCCGGTAAGGAGCTGGGCATCAGGGAAGCTGCCAAAAACGTGTATGCAGAAACATTATTCGATGAAAAATGGAAAGAACTGATCGAATATTCATCCTATTTATGCAGGTTTAAAGATGGCTTGCACATAGAAGGCCCGGTTAGGGGAAAAGGATTTTCAGCCATAGGGACGATTGCTGATTTATACCTGCAGGCTTATGACGGGTTAACCGATCATCAATATAAGTTAATAGAGCCCGGCAGGCTGGTGCTTGAGGTAAAAGACTCCGATAAATACTTTTCTAAAGCGCATGGTAAAGCATATATAGAATGGCAGGAAAGAAATCTCTTTGGCTATCAGATCTCTGTTCCTGACGATGCAAAGGTCAACATATACAAGCTCATGATCCAGGGTCTGAACAGGTATTTTAATATAAATGCAGGTATTCAGCAAAGAATGGTCAAATGCCTGGTCTTAATCCGCACAAGTCAAAAAGATAAATTAAAAACTAAGGGAGGTATGGTAAAAGATAATTTCAGTCCTGAACAAAAAAGAGTAGGGCCGATTGATTCTGCGCGCTATTTAACCAATAAGCCTTTTACAGTATTTGCGGACAGGATTGCAGCTAAAACCCAATATAGTTTTCATAAACCCTTCCGGGATTCAACGGGTTATTCCGGGAATATTGATATTGAGATGGACGGCAAAGTTTTGGACAGTACAAACCTGAAGGCATTTAAAAAAGAGCTGAATAAATATGACCTGGATTTAGTAGAAAAGTATTGTCCGTTGGATGTTTTGGTATTAAACGATAATAAGCAAACGGAATAATGCATCGCTAAAATAAAACAGGATCTGTTACCAGACCCTGTTTTATAATTATAACCACGTTAAATTATGGTGTTGTTTCCAATATCCGGTTTGCCGGTGCCGGTGACCCAACATTGGTTCCGCTTGATAAATTGGAAATGGCCGATCCAAAAAGGCAAATGGGCTGGCTGGCATCATCCTTGCAGGGTTGCGCAGGATTTGCAACAACATTACTTTTTGTATCATGGTATTCAGCCGGCCCGGTTGTCGTGTTTGTACTTGGGTCAACAGGATACCAGTAAAGGGAAGTAAATGCTTTTTTGTGGTTAGTATTGTTGGTTGAGGCAATTGCCATGCCAACGCTCAATACGACTGTAAATATGGCTATTACCGCCATAGCTTTGTTTTTGAACAGTTTGGTGTTCATAATGACTGAACTTTTTATAATAGCAAAAAAGGGCTCCAAAAACTTTATATTTGTAATGCGATTAATAAATGTTTGCCTGTAAGGTGAGCATCCCGGAAAGGCCCGTCTGCTACAGATGGGTCTTTTCATGTAAAACAGCCATGTCCGGCGCTACACGGGAACAGGGCGAATTTTCGGTCGTGGATATTTGGGTTAATAATTCTCTTTGGGGCATGAGCAACATTGAGGATGCACAGGTTAGCTATCCCAGCGTACCATACAACTACTGCCATGTATGCCTTGAAAAAACGAATACAAAGCATGGCCATAGCGGTGAACATTGCTTTTTCGGATAAGATCCGCGCAATGTTTCTGATTGATGCTATGGCTGGCGTTTTCATCTTTTACGTATTCTTTTTACTGTTGCTTAATTCGGCCATATAACCTTGATATGGCCTGCCCTTTTTAATAATCTGCGCTTATCGCTGTGCCTGCGTTCCCTGTGCATGATCCGGTTAAAACTTACCAATACCGGCCGGTTTCTGCATGGATGGCAATAATAGCTTTTGGGGACAGCCATCCGCAGCTTTCTGCACTTAATCGCCCGGAAAGGGCGCTATGAAACCTGGTATTCCCCATGCGTACATTTATTATCCTGATACACTTTTCGCTATCGCTTCGGGTGGTCTTTGTTCTTGTCTTTTTCCAGTTCCTCTAACAGTTCCTGCCTTCTGCCCGCGCAATTGATCGTGTTGTCTTTTTGGGCCAGGTAATGCTGTACAGCCCGGTTCCCCTGCCGGGCCATTGCTTCCAGCTTCTGATCGTTAAACTGGTCTTCACAGGTACAGTCACCCGGTGGAAAAAGAACATTCAGCAATATTGCCAGCGCAGCGGTCAGCAGAAATATCCAGAACCGGACGGGAAGCCTGCCTAATACCGGGATACGGTGGTATGCCCTGACTGCGCTAAGCAGCCAGCTCTCTTTTGAATGATTTGCTGAATCATCCCCTCCGTTGTCCGGTATTTGACCTGGTGTTTCCATTTGATTGCTGGTTTGCTGATATAAAGTTATACTTAGATTACCGAAAAAAATTCAGCCACCCGGAGCTATTTTCCCTGAAACGTACAAAACCGGGGTATGAACCGTACATTATTTTTAAGCCAAGGGCAAATCAGCGATTTCAGTAATTGTGTTTTTGTAATTTTAGGTTAACAACTATCGGCCAATGAAAAATAAAGCAACTCCGGGCTTACCAAAAAGCGAGTACCCTTATCCAAACGGCTTCCTGATGGTGCTGATGGCTTTTGCTGTCAGTATTTATATCCTGTGGCCGTTCCCGGATGAACCTTTCCTTAAACTGATAAGCCACCAGTGGTTTCAGCATTCATTTTGGGTCATTTTTACCATTTCCGTGGCACAGGTATGGTTAGTTGCTGGAATAAGTGTTTGGCTGGACAGTAAATACAAGTGGGAAGAAAAATTTTACCACCGAATATCAGGTCAGCTATTCTTAGGCTGGATAGGGCCGGTAGCAGTATCCGCCCTGATCAGCTGGTTTTGGTTCCAGTATCTACAGGCCGATATTCATAGTGTCCGTTATGCTTATAATCGTTATATGTTCAAGGCGATCATGGACATTGCCCTGATCCTTAACTTGATTTACCTGGCTTGTTCCATAGGGTGGTTTTTAAAGACCAGGTTAAAAGAAGAAGAAAAAGAGGCGGGGAAACTATCCTTTCCAGATTATCTTTACCTGCAAATCCCGGATGGGAAGGAAGAAATTAAAGTTCAGGTCAGTGAAATAGCTTATCTCTGCCGTAAGGGAAAAAGCACTTTGCTGCGGGCGCATGACGGTAAAGTTTTCATTTTTTGGCAATCCCTGGACAAAGTAGAAAAGCAATTGGACCCGGCTCATTTTTGCAGGGCCAGCAGGACTTATATTATTACCCGTAAGGCGGTCAAAAGCTGGCAAAGGCAGGCGGACAGAGGGGTACACCTGGAGCTTGAACCTAAAACAGAGCAGCCGGTAAAAATCAGCAGGGACAAGACAGGGGAAGTTATTTCATGGTTAAAAGGCGCACATAAGGGAAATAATTCATTATCCATATCATAAAATGGATGTGTAGAACAAAAAAATTGCAGATCTTTTGATTTAAAATGCTGATATGTGCCCATAAATTAATCCCTTGCCGCTGCGGCAGGCGGCTCATTACATCACGCGTTTGCAACGCTACATTCATTCCGCCGCCAGCCTCGCCGCCCCGCAGCAGGAGTGAAATTCGTTCCTCAAATCACACCTGCTTTTTTCCCTGTGCTTTAATCCGGTAGTCACTGCACCGCATTCACAAAATTAGCACCGCAGGAAAACAGTAAAGGGTATATAAACCCCGATGATAGGATCGGGGCCCTTGACAGTTTTCCCGCTTGCTGCTTCCGGTTGTTTACGCAGCGCTATGACTTATTGTGTGCAGGTAACACATTCACAATTCAGGCATTAGGCAACGCAAACCATCGAGTTGAAATTCTTTGTTACGTATCGTCCTTCCGTATCAAATTTATATCTTTATGCTTTCATTGGTGAGTTTCTAAACTTACCAATTTGTGATAAGGTTTAGGTTGAAAGTCCCAAGCAGCAAGTGCAAGGGGCTTTTATTTTAGATGCCGGAGATTAATGTTTATGTCAAACCAACCATTATTTACAAAAAGCTTTTGTTTACTTTATATCGTAGGTTATTCAAAGAAAACAACTTACCCGACTGCATATTTTTGTTTCAGCAAGGCCATATCCTGGCTTACTTTCAGGTCCAGTATCTTGGCGTAATGCTGGGTAGTCTTGATATTGGTATGCCC
>JBIOHE010000150.1:0-10197 GCA_044448725.1 Sphingobacteriales bacterium
ATATTTTCATTGCTGCTATTTAAAGAAATGTTGCAATACGCAGTAAAAATGAATATTACTAAGCAAAGTGTATTTTGGTATAACACAGCCATTCTGTTTAATTCAACAACAATGTTTTTCTTTTTAGGCCTATCTAATTATTTGGCTGAAAATAATCTTGCCGATCTTCTTATTTTTTATTTTTGGTTCATTATTGCTGATATTTTCTATATCTTGATCGGCATTGCTATGCTAACCGAAAATAAAAAAACTCTGGCAATAAATGAATAATGATCATTTGCATTTATTGGTATTATTAACTGTAACTTTCTTTACCGGGATCACCTGTTTTATCATCTATTTTATTGTTTTATACCGCAATAAACAATTAAAAAACAAACAGGAGCAGGAACAGCAGCAATCCGCCTTCCGGCAGGAGCTGCTGAAGGCGCAGATAGAAATGCAGGAGCAAACCCTGCTCTATGTTAGCAGGGAAATTCACGACAATGTAACACAGGTATTATCATTTGTAAAACTGAGCCTGGCATTGGCTGCCGACGGCCCTGCACCTGTTAAACAAACAAAGATCAATGAAAGCCGCGAGTTGGTGGCGCAAGCTATTACAGATTTGCGGGACCTTTCAAAAAGCCTTAGTTTTGAACATATTACCAGGATCGGTTTGTTAAAAACCATTGAGATTGAAACCGGCAGGATAAACAAAAGCGGCATAATTAAGGTCAACCTTTTGGCAGAAGGGGATGTTTACCCATTGGGCGAACAGCGTGAACTTGTGCTTTACCGAATAATGCAGGAGGCGCTTAATAATACTTTAAAACACGCCGGGGCCAGGCATTTTAAAATCAGCTTGCAATATCAGCCTGAATTGTTTAATTTGACCCTCGAAGATGACGGCAATGGGTTTCCTGCCAATTTACCTGGTAACAATAATGGATCAGGTTTAAAAAACATGGAAAGCCGGGCTAGCCTTATTGGCGCAGTGGCAACTATTGACAGTTCACCGGGGAAGGGATGCTGTATTAAAGTTGCCCTAAATCCTTTAGAACAACGATTATACACCGATGGATACCATCCAGATCGCCTTAGTAGATGACCACCGCCTCTTCAGAAGCGGAATTTCTTCATTGATAAACAATTTCGCAGGGTACAATGTGCTTTTTGAAGCCGCAAATGGTGAAGAACTAACCCGGAAAATTTCGCCTAAATTTAAACCCGATATAATTTTATTGGATATCAATATGCCGGTGATGAACGGCACTGATACAGCCCAATGGCTAAGAAAAGAATACCCGGAAATTAATATAATAGTTTTGTCGATGCTTGACGATGCAGAAAAGGTACTTTCGATGCTTAGATTGGGTGTTAAAGGATACCTGCTTAAAGATGCCGAACCCTTTGAGTTCGAGCAGGCACTGCAAAAAGTATCGCAGGGCGAAGTTTACTATCCCGAATTTGTTACCCGGCTCTTAGTTGGTTCCATTCATGTCCCTGTTGATAGTCAAAGGCTGCACATACGTGAAATTGAATTTTTAAGATTAGCCAGTACCGAACTCACCTATAAGGAAATTGCCGATCACATGAACGTCAGCGCACGGACTGTTGACGGTTACCGGGATACGCTGTTTGAAAAACTTAATGTTAAAAGCCGTATAGGCCTGGTTTTATATGCAATAAAAAACCAGCTGATTAATTTGTAATTTGCTAATTAAATTAGCAAATTTGTTTCATGTCATACGAGGAAAATCCTGAATTTTTAAAAGGGCGCGGGGCACAGGTAAATACACATAACAAATTTTTAAAAACCAAATATGTACTGGAGCACATTGAAGGGCTTGATGAACCCTTGCTCGAAAATTCAGCCACCCAGCTTTTTGTTGAAAACCCAAAGAAAATTGTAAGCGAGTCAAACAGTCCCGACCTGAGCCATACGTATTCCATAAACCCCTATCAGGGCTGCGAGCACGGCTGCATTTACTGTTATGCACGTAACACGCATGAATATTACGGTTTCAGCGCAGGCCTTGATTTTGAACGAAAAATAATAGTTAAGCCCGACGCCCCCAAATTACTGGAGCAATATTTTAATAAAAAAAACTATCAGCCGGTATGTATCCTGCTTTCGGGCAATACCGATTGCTACCAGCCCGTGGAGCGAAAACTGGAAATAACCCGTTCGCTGCTAAAGCTTTTTCTCCAATATAAAAATCCGGTCAGCATCATCACCAAAAACAACGTGATCCTGCGCGACCTGGATATCATCGCAGAACTTGCAAAGATGAACCTGGTACATGTAAATGTATCTTTAACTTCGCTGAACGAACAACTGAGGCAAAAACTTGAACCCCGCACCATAACAGCTTCCGGCAGGTTGACCGTAATTCAAAAACTTTCCGAAAATGGCGTACCGGTACGGGTAATGGCCGCGCCGATTATCCCCGGATTGAACAGTAATGAGATCCCTGCTTTAATTAAGGCCGCTGCCGACAGGGGCGCGTTGTCTGCCGGGTTTATGATTGTAAGGTTAAATGGCAGCGTATCCGAAATTTTTACCGACTGGATAAATAAAACTTTCCCCAATAAGGCCGAAAAGGTTTTGAATATGATCCGGTCATGCCACGACGGTAAACTGAACGACAGCGATTTCGGCCGCCGCATGAGCGGCGACGGGAAAGTAGCCGAATCGATCCATCAGTTATTTAAAATGGCCTGTAACCGTTTCTTAGCTGACCGGGAAATGCCGTCATTTAATTATGATTTGTTTGTACCTAATAAAGGGAGGCAAACCTATTTGTTCGGGCATTGATTTTTTGTGCGGATAGGGGGTACCGCTTGTATATTAAGGCTAATTCATATTTTGAGGTGCTACTATTTTACTGCCGCCAATTTTTGTTTTTGTTCCGTAGGAACATTTGGTCGGTAGAAAAAAAAACCTCCCCCCCTTTTCGTTCCATCGGAACGATTGGTGTTTTGGACTATATTGCAATTAACTAAAATGCTTCAAATAAAAGCATGCCCGATCACACTCATCCGGCAACAGGCCGATCTGGATGAAGTCGCATCAATCCACATGTAAAAACGGAAAAAAAGAATATAAACAATACATCTGTAAAGAATTGGAATAGCGGCCAACACCATGCCTTCCTACGGAATGCAAAAAAAATGCTATTTGTTGCTACCAACCAAATGTTCCTATGGAACATAGATCTCATTAGTAGTGCCTCAAAATATAAATTAGCTGATTATTAAAGTGTTGCAATTCGTTTCCCGATTAAGTTTTCAATTAAAACGCCAATACCAACGCCAGCCGTATAGCTCAGCATATCGCCCCAAAGAAAGGTTTCGCCTAATATCAGCCCGCCTAAAACGGTATGCCTGATATTATTTATCCAGGGCGCCTGGTAAAGCTGACTAAACTCTATCGCATAGCAAAACAGCAAACTTGCTATGGTTGTCCATCGGAGGCCTCGTTGTTTAAACAAAAACCGGACTATAAAATATACCATCAACCCCCATAAAACATCGCCGGTAAATAATGGAACACCCGTGATATGCCGGGACAAAAGGCCAAGTATAATGGTTGTAATGATGAGGAAAAAATAGGTTATCCTGGATTTTGCAGTCGGCATTATAAAAAAGTTGTTTTTAACTTTTAAAAAGTATTCAAAAAGCCAGCTGCCGTCATAATTGGCACTCTTTCAGTTGGATTTAAAGCAAAAATGCACTTACTAAAGTATTGGTGTCCAGCACAAATTTACTAATCTTCTTCATTTAGTAAATTTGTCAGAATTTCTTCTGTAAGACCATTCTTAGCCGCTTATTTCCGGGCTTCCTGCAACAGCATTTCAAAATTAGCTTCTTTGGTTTTGTTTAATGAAGCGGTTAACACCTGTTCAAGGTTTTTCTCTATTTGAGCGCGCAATTTAGCAGATGTATTGCGCCAAACCCTGGCTGTTTGATCGTCCACTTCTAATACAATCCTTTCCATAATGCCATATCTTTATTAACAAATTTATTAAAAAAAACGCTTTATTACTCCAAAGTTATTTTACAAAGCAAACTTTATCCAACCATCTCCTTCATATCCAAAAATAAACTGTTTTGGATTGATGATTTCCGCTAAAATCTCAATAGAATCAACTATACGCGGACCTGAATGGTTAAAATAGCGGTTGCCGTCGGCTATATACACCTGGTTGTTTTTTACTGCTTTCAATTGGTCAAATCCCGTTAACCGGAGCAGCAGATCGATTTCGCTTAATGTCCGTTCTATCGGGAAGCCGCGGGGCATTATTATCAAAATATCAGGATCGCTCAGGCGGATCTCATCCCACGGTAAGTTTGGGGAATGTTCATCCGCTTCGGCTGATACGGGAATGCCACCGGCGATAGCCACCAGTTCACGCGCCGGGTTGTCAGATAGTGTAAGCGGCTCCATCCGCTCAATACAAGCAACGGTTGGTTTATTTTCACTGAATTTTAGTTTATGACGGATGATATCAACCCGTTCCTGTAATTCTTCAGGCAAATTGTTGCCGGCGAAGGAAATTATTTTTGTTTGCATATATTATTATGTGCAAATGTAATTATTGTAACGGTATTCCCGGTCGCCGGACATTCAACCATGAAGGTAAACAATATCGGTTTTTGTTTGTCTTATTTAGTACATCTTAAATATCTACAATGAAAACAATTGCAAAAATATTTCTTTTCCTGTGTGTAACGTGCTTTGCAGTGTCAAAGACCAATGCACAGGTAAGTGTCGGCGTATCGGTTGGGATAGCCCCGCCCGAAATGCCCGTTTATGTTCAGCCGGCTTGTCCGGAGGACGATTATTTATGGCAGCCCGGTTATTGGGCCTACGACCCTGAGGATGGCTACTATTGGGTACCCGGCGTATGGGTGGCCCCGCCTGAACCTGGTCTTTTATGGACACCCAGTTATTGGGGTTATGAAGACGGTTCCTACGGATTTCACGATGGTTACTGGGGCGGCAGCGTAGGTTTCTACGGAGGTATTAACTATGGCTATGGTTATAGCGGCTACGGTTTTGGCGGCGGAAGATGGGAGGGAGACCACTTCAGGTATAACACTGCCGTTGTAAATGTAAACAGAACGGTGATTCATAATACTTATATCGACCGTACTGTTATCAATAATCGTTATACTACCAACAGGCATACAAGTTTTAATGGCCCCGGAGGTGTTACCGCCAGGCCAAGGCTGCAGGAAGAAGCGGCTATGAAGGAACGCCATGTTCAGCCGACTACTCAGCAACAGTCGCACCGGCAGGCAGCAAGTAAAGACAGGCACCAGTTTGCATCTGTAAACCATGGCCGTCCGGCAGCAGCAGCTATGAATAAAGTTGGCGGACGCCCGTTTAATACACAGGGCCATGTAGCCAGAACTTCGACAATGGGGCATTCAAATACAGCAGTACAGCGTCGGCCTGTGATAAATACCCGTAATACGGGAAATACTGCAAGACCTGTAAGAAACTCAGCCACAAGACAACCGCAACAACGGGCACAACCACAACAACGGATGCAACCGCAACAACGGGCGCAACCGCAGCAACGGGCACAACCGCAGCAACGGGTACAACCGCAACAACGGGCGCAACCGCAACAGCGGATGCAACCGCAGCAAAGAGCGCAACCACAGCAACGGGCACAACCGCAACAGCGGATGCAGCCACAGCAACGCGAAAAACACCCATAAATTTTCTGAATCAGGAAACCATATAACAAAAAGCCCCCGATAAATCGGAGGGCACTGAAAAAGTCCTTTAATCCTAAAGGATTTTTTCAGTGCCCCGGTTTTCGAGGCGGGTTTTTAATTTTAACAGAGCATCCAAACTTACGCTGTCGCGGCAAGTTTGCTGAGGCTGCGATATACATAATCGTTAAAAATATGCCTGCGGGCAAACCTCCCCGGAGAATCGGCATTGATCAGCTTTATGTAAACAGCTTTTGGTACGCCAAAATATTCGTAAACGTTGCCATCGGTAAAATGCACTTTAAGCACTTGCGATTTGTATTCGAAATCTAATATACCGGCATTGGCAGTGGTGGTTCCGTACTCAGTTAAGGATTGTTTTCGTGTTTCGGGGGCAATGCTCACCAAAAAATGATAAGCTTCGATAATGGCTTTGCTTTTTTCTTCGGCATCCGTTTTACTTTCCGGGTTATCCTGAAATTTATCAGGGTGCCAGGTTTTCATCAAACTTCGGTAAATCGTTTTCAGTTCCTGTAGTTCCGCGGCTTCATTTACACCCAAAAGCTTCCTGTAATCACCAATTTTTTTCATGTCGTCAAAATCAAGTATTTATAATCATTGAAGATGAAAGCAACTGATTTCGCGCCTTACTCAAGAAAATAATTTTGCAAAGGTACGTTTTTAAGCATCATGCCAATGTAAATAAATGCTGTCTTGATTTTTGGAGCAAACAACGTGCGCGGCGCATTATTAGCCTAACATGTAACGGTTATGCCGGGTTTTATATGCAGGGCCGCTCAACTACAGTATTTAATCAGTATTTTATATTAAAATTGAAAACAAATGTTTAAACATTTAATGCCCGGCACCAGTAAGTGACACGTTATTCTAATAAAAAATCCGTGCTCACAGATTAGACCGGAGTTTGATAAATTAGGTTCTGCGTCAATAAGTTAATTTTACTAAGATGAATCCCCCTCAATCGCCGTTCCGCCATGCCCTTATATTTTCATCACTCAAAAAAACAATCTTATACATTTGAGGGTATGAAACGTCATTGGGAATCGTAAATTTATTGGATGTCAATTTGGACGATATCAGTGGTTTTTCATAGTATTTGTTATTGATATCAGTAGCCTTGAAATAAATAGAATCGTCTATAATTGGCTTTCCAATGACCTCGCCCCTGATCACATTTTGTGTGTTCAACTTCGTTTGGGCTGAAGTAATCATTGCGCTCAGCCCAAAGAACAGTACCATACTTTGTTTAATCATGAAAAACAGGTTTATTTAGTTTGTTAATATACCAAACTATTGGCAAAAAAATGAAGGCTGTTTGATGGACTCGCAAAAGTCCCCCTTATTCTACAACCAGCACAGCTAAGAGAGAACTAAACTGTCGAATTAATGTTCAGCAATAAAGTTTTTGAAATATTACGTAGCTTTAAACTGGATTTTCCATTGATTGTTATTTAATAAACCATCCCATGAAAAACATCATTTGCTGCTGCTTTATTTCCTGCTGCCTGTTTTCCTGCGCTGTCTCAAAACACCAGGCAGTTCATGGGTGGGTATCCTTATTTGACGGTCATTCGCTGAATAACTGGAAGGTGGGCGACAATGCCGAAACATTTTCGGCCGACAGCGGGATGATTATCGTGCATGGTAAAACGGCGCATTTATTTTACGACGGCCCGGTGATGGATCACAATTTTAAAAATATTGAATTTAAAGCTGATGTGATGACCCACAAGGGCACCAATTCAGGAATTTATATTCACACCGGCTACCAGCAGGGCGGATGGCCGGCAAAAGGCTACGAGGTGCAGGTAAATAACACCCATACCGACTGGATACGAACAGGCAGCCTATACGGTATAGTGAATATAAAAGAGGTATATGTAAAAGATAACGAATGGTTCACCATGTACATTAGCGTACAGGAAAAAAGGGTTATTGTTAAGTTAAACGACAAGGTTGTATTAGACTATACAGAACCTGAAAATGCACAAAGGGGTAAAGGCGACGAACAGCGTGTACTTTCCAGCGGTACTTTTGCTTTGCAGGGACACGATCCCAATAGCCTTACCTTTTTTAAAAATATCATGGTGAAGCCGCTGCCGTAATTTAAAAAGATTGAGCGATGAAACTTAAAAATTTACTTTTCCTGCTTATCATCCTGAAGGTACTGCCGGGCCGGTGCTGCCAGCGGGATACCACGAGGCTATTTTATGAAATCAACAAAAAAGAATTAACAGCAAAGCATAAAGTTACGCTCGACTCGCTCAGCCATTATTTAAGTGATACAACTACTATCCGCATTGTCGGTTTCGCGGATTATCTGGGAAAAAGAGACTCCAATTATACCTTATCCACCGCGCGGGCCCAAACGGTAAGAAATTACCTGTTAACGCTGCATAGCAATAATGAACGCATAGTTGCCGATGGCAGAGGTCAGATTGATGGTACTTCAAAAACTTTTTCTGTTTTAGGGGAACCGTTTAATCGCCGGGTAGATATCATTGTAGCAAAACCGGCCCCGAAAATTAAGATTATAGCCGCCCCACTGAAAGTTGCGGTCCGCAAAAAAAAGGATACAATGACTGTGCGAAGGAAGGACGACAGCGTTTACACCCGGATAAAAGATTTGCCGAAACTGAATATTGGAGACAGCGTGAGCTTTAAGGAGTTAACGTTTCAGCCCGGCAGGCATTTTTTAAGGCAGGTAGCAGTCCATTATATGGTGGCCATAAAAGATTGTCTGAAAGCGAACCCCAACCTCAAAATAGAGATCCAGGGACATATCTGCTGCCAGTATAACAACAGGGATGGCCTTGATATTGATGAAAGAAAAAACAACCTGTCCCTAACCCGTGCAAAATTTATATACGATTACCTGGTAAGCGAAGGTATAAGCCCCGACAGGCTGCGCTATAAAGGCTTAGGCAGCAAGGAGCCCAAAGTTTACCCCGAACTAAGCGCAGATGACCAAAACCAAAACCGGCGGGTTGTGATAGTGATTGTGGGGAAGTAGTGGCGGTTCACAAGTCTTTAGCCGGAAGTCATAAGTCGAATTTTGCACTTCAATAACATGTCCGCCGCCGCCCGTTTAAGTGTCCGCAATTTAATTAACAGGCGGTCTTTAAGGGGCTATCAGGATTAGCTGCTACACCAATTCCCATGTGCCAATGCCACAAAACCGACCCTCCCGGAGTGAAAAAGCCGATCCAATCAGCTACGGTAAGGTGACAAAGTAAAGTTCACAGGTTAAAGCATTTCGCTATTTGAAATAAATAGGAGCATATATTTTAAAACTACAAACCGAATTTTATTCGTGAGCGGGAACGCACACAATTTTGTGTGTTCAAGTTTGGACACTTGACAGGCGGGTGATTTTGCAGGTGACAACACCCAACAAGGGCAGGGAGAAATTAAATTTGCTACCCTTGATTAAATAATACTATTTTCCCGGTGACCTGTCCGCTTTCCAACAGCCTGTTTGCTTCAGCCGCTTCAAGCAGTGACATTCGTTTGAAAATAAGAGGTTTAACTTTTTCGAGTTCCAGTAAATTTAAAACAACAGCTATATCTTTCAATACTGACTGTTTATTCATCTTATACCTTGCAGAAATTCCATACCCTTTCACTTTTACGCCTTTTGGAATAGCAGATAATAAATCAAACGTCGATTTCAGAAAATAGGAAACGGATTTGAGCGAATAACCATACTCTACCAGCGTACCACCCCTGTGTAATGTTTTAATAGATTTTTTAATAAAATCCCCGCCAACTCCGTCAAAAGCAAAATCTAATCCTTCTGGTTTCCTATTTCTTATTATTTCAACAAAGTCCTTCGATTTATAATCAATGAGATAAGCGCCAAAGCGGCTCAATAAATCATGTTTTTGAACAGAAGCTGTTCCATATAGTGTTAAATTCTCCATTTTACCTAAGTCGAGCAAGGCAGAACCTACACCACCGCTTGCGCCTGTTATTAAAACATGATTTCCTTCGTTTACCGCAACAACTTTTTTCATCATTTGATAGGCGCTGGTATAGTTCAGGATCACTGCAGCAGCTTCGCCCGAATCGACAGACATTGGAATCTTAACTAAATTCTCTTCTTCAAGGTAAATGTATTCGGAGTAACCACCATAGACAGTCAGCGCGCCCACACGATCACCTATTTTTACCGTGGAAATATTTTGCCCGACATCCTCAACAATACCCACAATTTCATAGCCGGGGACAAAGGGTATCTTTGGAACACCCGGGTAATTCCAGTGTCGCATAACTATATCGGTTCCGCCAACACCACAAGCCTGAATTTTTATTAAAACTTCTCCATTTTTAGGTAATACCAACTCTTTCTCAATAACCTGCAAAACTTCCGGCCCACCCTTTTTACTAATTACAATACTACTGTATTTCATAATATTTCTGTTTAAAGATCCTTTAAAAAAATAAAATATCCCTTAAGAGAAC
>JBIOHE010000151.1:0-10114 GCA_044448725.1 Sphingobacteriales bacterium
CTTCTAAAAAAAATTTAAAAACATCGATTTTATAGCATTACAGGGCATATTTTATCAATTATTATAACAAAACCGCCGTTTAAATAACATTATTAACAGGCACAGTGTTAATAAATAAAAGTATTTAACTTACTTTTGCGGCAAATCAGAGGGGCAGAATGATCACAGTATCCAATTTATCTTTACGCTACGGTAAGCGCACATTATTTGAAGACGTTAACCTGAAATTTACCCAGGGCAACTGTTACGGCATTATCGGGGCCAATGGCGCGGGCAAATCAACTTTCTTAAAAATACTCTCGGGCGAGATCGATCCCTCAAGCGGATCGTACAGTTTTACACCCGGCGAACGTATGGCGGTATTGAGCCAAAACCATTATGCGTTTGATGAGTTTACTGTAATAGAAACGGTAATGATGGGGCATAAGGAAATGTATGCCATAATGAAGGAGAAAGACGCCATTTACATGAAAGAGGATTTTACCGACGCCGATGGCCACCGTGCCGGCGAACTCGAAAACCTTTTTGCCGAAATGGACGGCTGGAATGCCGAAAGCAATGCCGCTACCATGCTGAGCAACCTCGGGATAAAAGAAGAATTTCATTATCAATTGGTGAAAGACCTGGATAACACCCAAAAGGTACGTGTTTTATTGGCGCAGGCACTTTTTGGAAAGCCGGATATCCTTTTACTTGATGAGCCTACAAACGACCTCGACATACATACTGTGGGCTGGCTCGAAGACTTTTTAGCCTCGTACGAAGCCATTGTACTGGTTGTATCGCACGACAGGCACTTTTTAGATACGGTTTGTACCCACGTGGTGGATATAGATTTTGCCAAAATGACCATTTATACCGGTAACTATACTTTTTGGTACGAATCGAGTCAGCTGGCTTTAAAACAACGCTCGGATCAGAATAAAAAGACGGAAGACCGCGTTAAAGAGCTACAGGAGTTTATCCGCCGTTTCAGCGCCAATGCCTCCAAATCAAAACAGGCAACCAGCCGTAAAAAAGCATTGGATAAAATTAATATCGACGAGATCCAGCCATCAAACCGCAAATATCCCGGTATTATATTCAATAACCAGGGCCGCGAAGCCGGTGACCAGGTGCTGCAGATTGAAAATTTGAAAAAGACACTCAACGGCGAACTTCTATTTGCAAATGTGCGTCTGATGGTAAATAAAGGCGATAAAATTGCCATACTGTCGCAAAACAGTTTGGCTACCACCGCCTTCTATAACATATTAACAGGCAGGGATAAAGATTATAAAGGTGAGTTTAAATGGGGGGTAACCATTAATTACGCCGATATACCTATTGATAACGCCGAATACTTTAAAGGAAAAGACGATAACCTGATAGACTGGCTGCGGGAATATTCAACCGGCGACAAGGATGACCAGTTTATCCGCGGCTTTTTAGGCCGTATGCTGTTTTCGGGCGAGGAAGTATTAAAGAAAAGTAATGTACTATCAGGCGGCGAAAAAATGCGCTGCATGTTCAGCCGCATGATGCTGCAATCGGCCAACCTGCTGATGTTTGATGAACCAACCAATCACCTCGACCTGGAATCGATCACCGCGCTGAACAACGGCATGAAAGATTTTCGCGGGACCATCCTGTTTACCTCCCGTGACCATGAGCTTGTTGAAACCGTAGCCAACAGGATCATTGAGATCACCCCGGGCGGTACTATAGATAAGCTGATGACCTACGACGAGTATATCAACAGCGACGCTGTGCAGAAACAGCGGGATGAGCTGTACGCGGTGGTTTAGTGATTAGAGGTTGGAGATTAGTGATTAGGGGTTGGAGGTTAGAAAGGGCATGAAGTCCATGTTTGCCTTCTTAATCTCCACCTCCAACTAATCTCTAACCTCCAGTCTCTAATCTCTTTTCCTAACTAATCTCAAATCTCCGGTCTCTAATCTCTTTTTTTTGAAAAAAAAAGCGTTTATTTGCAGCCCGGAAAAAAATAAATGACTTGGTAGCTCAGCCGGTAGAGCAACTGACTCTTAATCAGTGGGTCGAGAGTTCGATCCTCTCCCAGGTCACTCTTCGGGACAGACTGGAAAAATCCAGTTCTGTCCCGTTTTTTATTTCGGATAGTTCACTGTTAATCAAGTAGATAAAGTCAGCCCCTTCATTTACTTTGGGTGTTCGATACTCCCCTTTTTCGATTTCAAATTTTTGCGGATAAATTGCATCAATAATCATCCTTTTTTTCTCAATTTCGCCGTCAAAATACAAGGAATCAACGTTTACAAGGGTGTTCGATAACTTTTTAAAAAGTTCTAGGCTGTTTGACTCTTTCGACTCCATTTTCGATAGTTCGTTTTCAAACGCTGTGATTCTTTCTTCACACTCTGTTTTTATTTGACGGTAATCTTTAGGGTCTATATCATCATTTACTAATAACTCACGCGCCTTTGCTAATTTTTTATTTACTTCTTCAATTTTGGACAACCAATGTGTTTT
Source organism: Sphingobacteriales bacterium (assembly GCA_044448725.1). GTDB lineage: Bacteria > Bacteroidota > Bacteroidia > Sphingobacteriales > Sphingobacteriaceae > Mucilaginibacter. The sequence goes on from JBIOHE010000151.1 coordinate 2,488, forward strand.
TAAATTGCCGCCATTTTTGATTTTTTGGTTATAGAAATATTCCATCATTTCCGCATACACATTCGTTAAGGCTGGAATTGGTGAAAACTCCTTTAAATGGTCTACAAAATCAGTATTAACACATTCTGCATTTAACCTAAAGCCGCAGGAAGATTGACAGTGATAGTAAAAATACCATCGCGTTTTGCCTTTGGATGGGCTACCTGTTAAAGTCCTGCCGCATTTAGGGCATTTTAAAAAGCCCCTTAGCGGCAATTGTTCCTCGGAAGTAACTTTTACCTTATTTGTTTTCTTCCGGCCATTCATCACATCCTGGGCCTCGTAAAAGGTCGCTTCTGAAATGATAGTTTCATGGGTTCCCTGCACAAAACAACTTTCTTCATCCTTGTATTTGGGGATAAAGATTTTACCGCAGTATACAGGATTGCGCATCGCAATCCAAAAGCCGTTCTTTCCGCACTTAAGACCTTTTTGCCGGGCCATACGCCATATTTGAGCAATAGAATAACGGCCATCGGCAAGTTCCTCAAAGGCCCACTTCAAAATATCACCGTCAGGAGACTTAGGAGCAATATATTTTCTCCCCTCTGGACTTACAACATTCTTGTAGGCAAGAGGTGCGGTAGCCATCCAACGCCCCTCTTTCTTTGCCCTGCGCATCCCAAAGAATGTATTTAATGCCCGCCGGTCATTTTCTACTTCCGGAACGGCTAAATAAAATGCCAGCATCATTTTGTTTTCGGGAATGGAAAGGTCGAGTGGCTGTTCAACAGCTTGGGGTTCTATACCCATTTGGCGCAGGATATTTATCATTTGATAAGCATCGGCCGTATTCCGGCTAAACCTATCCCACTTCGTAAACAAAATCAAGTCGGTTAAGCCGCCTTTTTCCTTTTTCAATGCTGTCAAAAGCTTTTTCCATTCGGGTCTGTTGAAGTTTTTAGCAGAATGATCCTCAAAAATTACCTTTCCAATTTTTATTTCATTAATTCTGCAATACTTTCTTAGCTGCTCATCCTGATTACGTTGAGAGTAACCTTTATCTGCCTGTTCATCGGTACTTACTCTTATATATAAATCGGCTACTTTCATTTTTAACTCATTGTTATTCAGTTAATTTACTGTTTTTAAAACAAAAAAACAAGTGTATTTCCTATATTATTTTCTTATAATTCAACAGGAGCAATTCGATAAAATCTATATTCATTTAACATACACCTCAATAGCGATTTTAGCTAACTTCTCCATAAATTCAATCATTTTCTCCGCTTGCTCTAAAGTAACAATGATATTGTTCTTTTTTAATATCTCTATTACTCGCTGTGGGCTAACAGGGTGCTTATCCGGTTCCATATCACATCTCCTTTTGGGATGCAATAGTCTTTTTATTTGTTGTCGTTATTAGGGCAATTCAACGTACTACTTTAATTTAAACAAAAATAGGTGCCCAACTCACGTAGTACATTATATGCGAAGCGTTTCTGATGGTCATCAGTAATATATTCTGCGGGATCGATCTTTGCGACTTTAAGATGAAAGCTTAGAAACCCGCTTTGGGCGCCAACTTCCCGGTAAAGCAGTGTTGGTAAATTTTGATAAATTGTGCCTACGGCTCCATCAATATCCTGCTCAGAACGATTATCATCCTGCTCAATAAGAAAGGGGATCAATTTGGGCATCCATTCAACAAGAACATTTATAATTACCGTTGATAAATCAACCGCCGATTGTTTTTTTCCGAATGCAAATACTCCTTTGTTGAATGCATAAGCGCAAATAACATCCAACAAATCCCAAAACTCAGCGCCAATGGAAAAAAAGCCCGAAACCAGGTGATCAACATAGCGGGTGACGGGGTGATCTTTTTTGAAAGACGCATAAAGCTCCATTTGCAATAAAGTCGTCAATGCCATTTTCTTATCGAAAGCGAGGGACATTAAACTATCAAACCTAACCATCTTAAATAACGGTGTGTGCTCCTGCAATAAAGGATAAATCTGTTGAAAGTCTTTGTCAAGCAAACGGATCAGGTGATAAAGGCTACATTGATCGTTATTCAGTTCAATACGGTATTTAAAAAAATCCTCGGCTGATTGCTTTAATTCGGGTCTGCTTTTCCAATGCTTGGCCAGTAAGTTAGATTTGAAATTGAGAAAATAAATATTCGTTCCCGAAAAGTTCAAGCCATAGTCAATCCAATAAAGAGCCGAAGCGAGATCGCCGATTTGCTCATAAGCTTCTGCAACCCAAAATAAGCCGTTGATATAGGCATTTGTTAAACTATTCTTAGTTGAAAGTACTTTTTTAAAGTAAGTTAGTGCTTCTTCATATTTTCCAAAATCTTTTGCCAACGTTACACCTTTACTAAAAAGCGCTTGTTGAAGATTGGGGTTTATCGATAATGCCACATCGTAACAGCGTAGTTCCTCATCAAAATTACCCAAATAGCCATAGGCGGTACCTAAATTCTTCCAACAAGGTGCAAAGTTCGGGTCTCTATCGATGCTGATTTTGTAATTGCTAATCGCCGTCTCATTATCCTGTAAAGCGCCTAATGTATTTGCATAATTGTAATAGATTATTGCGGGTGAATTTGCTAAATGTGCCTTAAACAGATTGCGTGCCTGGATAATCTTTCCTTTATCCTGATCACTGATACCATATTCTGCGAGAATACATGCCTTGATTTGAAGTATATTATCCGTTGGTGAAACAGCCACCAAATCATTAACGATGTTTAACGCTTCATGATAACGGCAAGATTGATACAGGCTCCAGGCAAGTGCCTGAAATATGTTATATTGGTGATTGCCATTGCGAATCAAATGACGAAACAAATAAACCGCCTGTTCAAATTCGCTATCGTTATAAGCTTTCCATGCAGCTAGCTCCAAATTATCATGAATCTTTGAAATATCGAAATCCCCTATAAAAGACCGGTTGTTAAATATCTGTTGCACATAAGCGGTTACAGCGCTCCAATCCAGTTTTGTCAATAAGTTTTTACGAGGTACATTGATCGTATACTCTTTTTGACCCTTTGAGAGATCGACCCGTAAATCATCGACCCAGGCCCAATAAGCTTCCTGGCGATCAACTTCGTAAACCACAATCATAACAGGTTCCAGCCGAACCTTATAATAACTAAGCGTAGTATGTTTTAATACCGCCTTCGCAAATTCGCCTGTACCACCTTTCGCGTGACCTTTTAATTGTATTGAAAAATTCAATCCCGTGACTTGATTATTGACAGAAATTTCTACCTGGTAATCAATACCATAGTCGTTACCCGGTACATTAAAATGCCATTCATCGGGAAGATGCTGTTCCAGAAACTTTTTCGCTTTTGTATCAGTGATTTGTGTTGCAGGTCGATTAGGCTTACTCATGAAGAAATCTAAAATACAAATCTATTAAAGCTAACGCATTATTGCCTCATATTTAATAGTGTTCGAAATTTCTGTGTCTTTCAGTAAATAACTTATGAAAACATTTGGAAAAGAATTGCTCACGCGTACGGATTTGGTTTTTATAAAAAAGCACCTAAGCCGCGAAACGTTTGTACCGTGGTTATTTAATAATTATGAAGCAATATGTTGCTTGGCCATATTATTTAGGTTTTAACGATACCCGTAAATTTAATGTTTTATTGCAACGCGGCAAGTGAATCAAAAAAGGTGTAGCGATACTATTTTGAGGTACTACTTTAGATTACCCAAGTCCTAAAATTTCAGCCACCCACTTTTGCTATCAAATTCGACAGCAATGGAAACCAACACCAATCTCAAAGGCCGTAAATTCAACGGCCAATACTACCCCAAAATCAAGCGCGTTCGGCAAGAGCCACGGCAAAAAATTCGCCAACTATTAAGGTCATTTATTCCGTTCACTCAGCCTGAAACTGACCGCCAACATTCCAGTCAAAGTTGACCACCCACAAACTCCATTAGAAACCATTAACCAAACTGCGCAGCAGTTTCGCAAGGCCAGTTCTGCATTCGACAGAATGCAGCAAGATGGATTTTCGTATACGAAAATCATCTTGCCGCCCTTACGGTCGGGACTTCGCTCGGAACTCGCGAAGTCTGTAACACCCTAAAATGTACGCTTATGCCACGCAAACCACTTGATAATCCCGACGACATATTAAGCAAGTCTATCATTGTAAGGGTAACCGAAAAGACCTTTAAAAAACTCAAAAGGATACAGCAGGAAAGCGGCTGCCAAAGCATAGGCGAAGTGGCACGAATGATATTATCCGGCGAACAAATCAACTGTTTTTATAAGGATGTATCATTAAATGGCCCTATGGAGGAAATGGCTTTGATAAGGAAAGAATTGAAAGCAATCGGCATCAATATCAATCAGCAGACTAAATTCTTTCACATGAGTAAGTCGGAAGCACAGCGTGCATTTTTTACGCTCAAAACGGCAGAGCTATATAAAAAGGTTGGTGGCAAGGTCGAAGAGTTATTAAGTATCATTAACCGCTTGGCTGAAAAATGGTTGCACGTTTCGTGAACGGGAAAAATATCAGGGGTATGTTGCATTACAACGAAAACAAGGTAGCAGCCGGTGAAGCCAGGCTATTGCTGGCCAGCGGCTTTGCAGGCGATATAGACAAGTTTAAGCCAGCAGTTCCAGCCGCTTCGTTTCTCAGCCGCTTCACTGCATTTTAAAACAACTGGCGGGCTGGGCTTCGCTGCCGCATTGCCCAGCCCGCCAGGATTTTTTGTGGCTACTTTATAACATCTTTTAACTCATTCCATTTTCTCCACTGGCTTTTTCGCAAGCAAATTTCTGAACGGCGGGACTGAATGCCAAGACCGTGCCCTGCGGGTTTGCTGGAAAAAAATCTCCACACCCCTCGCTTCGCTTGGGGGTAGTATTTTTTTCCGCAAAGTCTTGTCCTTCAGCCCGCCGTGTTCAGGTGAGGGTGCTTACAAAAAGCCACCGGAGGCTCCTGCCGACGGGGGCTGATTTAAAAAAGCAATTGGGACAGATTATGGAAACAAGTAACGACAGGGCACCACCGCAGCAGAACAAGACAGACCGCAGACCATCACACAAGAAAAGAATTAATAGACATTTTAAAATTTGAAATTATGAAAACCGCAGAAATAAATAACAAAGTTGGCAACAGCAACACAGCCAATAAAACAGACAATTCAGGCAACGGTCAACGCGTAAATAATTTACCCGTTAGTACCGCCTTTAACGGCGATAACAAAAAGGACGAGCCGAAAAAGGAAGAATCCAAAACAACCGCCACACCCGCAAAGCAGGAAGAACAGCCAAAGCAACCCGCAGAAGCCCTAAAGACAGCAAACGGACAAGCCCAGGCGGAACAGGGAAAAAGCGAAGCACCGAAAGCCGAACAACCAAAAGCAGAGGAAGCCGAGGCAAGCAAAAAAGAACTGAAAGAACGGTTAAAGGAACAGCAGGAGCGCAAGTTAGCCGAAACCGTAAAACTGGTGGAAGCGTTGGGCAAAAAGATAGCGCAAAAAAACAAACTGCAAAATACGATTGCCAACATTGACAACTTTACCATTACCCAAAATGACGAGGACGATATGGCAAGCGACAGCCGTTTTCACCGTTGCGAACTGATAATACATGACGATGACGGCGAAGAGTTTGTTACCAAAAATCCTTTCATCATCGCCTATGTCGCCCACGAAGTTAGGGGGCTATGCATAGAGAAACTGGCAGAGGTTGAGGCAAGTATCGTTATCCCGCTTTTAGTAAATAACTGTAAACGCCCTATGTATTAAGGTTACATAGGGCGTATTTCAAAAGGGCAAACCATTTGATAACTAAGACAATGATACAGCTTTTTATTGAATTGACCAATCAAATTTATTGGGTTGGTTACGCACAGGAGTTAGCAAAGTCTAACCCTGCACTTTTCCAGTTTGAGTTTAACGAATTTCTTAATTCCTATAACAATTAACAGTATGGCACATAACATCAATTATAACGAACAGACACAAAAGCACAGCTTTTTTAGTGTCAAAGAAAAAGCCTGGCACAATTTAGGGCAGTTCATTAGCGATTATCCCACCAGCGCAGAAGCGATTAAACACGCAGGGTTAAATTATACTGTTGAAAAACGGCCCTTGTTTACCTACGATACCGAAAACCATACAGCCGACCCAGATACGGATATTGTTATTCCAGAAATTGAAGTGCCTAACTTCTTTGCCACCATCCGCACCGACACCGAGCAGGTTTTGGGTGTAGTAGGTAATGATTACGAAGTGGTGCAGAATGTAAACGCCTTTGATTTCTTTGATAGCATTGTTGGCGGTAAAGACGGCATTTTATACGAAACGGCAGGGGCATTAGGTAACGGCGAACGCATTTTTATAACAGCAAAACTGCCTGGATTACATTAAAGTTGGCAGGAATGATTTAATAAAACAGTATTTGTTTTTGACTACTTCGCACGATGGTTACGGCAGCATCACCGCAGCTTTTACCCCTGTAAGGGTAGTATGCGAAAATACGCTTAACGCAGCTATGCGTAATCATAGCAATTCTATTAAAATACGCCACACCGCAAGCACAAAAGATAGGCTTAAACAGGCGCATACCCTGTTAGGAATTACTAACCAGTTAGCCAACGAATTAGCAGCAGTATTTAATGATTGGTCAAGGATACGCATAACTGATACTGCGGTTAAACGCTTGATACAGGTAGCAATGGCGCCCAATAAGGAAGTATTGCAAAACCTGCAAAACGGCAAGCAAGACGAATTATCTACTACTTATAATAATATGGTAAGTAGCGTAATGGAATATGCTTTAACCAACCCGACACAACAGGAAGTCACTACCAAAGGAACATTATTTGGAGCATACAATGCAGTCACCGGGTACTTTCAAAATGTGCGCAATTACAAAGACGATGAAGCTAAGTTTAAAAGCATCATGTATGGCACAGGCTTACAAAGAAGCCAAACCGCATTTGACCTATGTAAAAAATTCGCCAAACACGGCAATAGTGCATTAAACTAACTAACAACAAAGGGGGGATTATCCCCCTTTGTATTATTCATCATTCAACTATGAAATTATGACACTTTTATTTCTTCATTCCGGCTACACAAATCATTATGGTTCACTACTTCTCATAGCAGGTCGTTTACCAGTTTCCAGTTCACCAGGTCGTTCGACTTCATAATCGGTACACCGGGACTCATGTGCATCGTTGTGCTGCTCATGTAAAAGCTATTGCCTGCACGTACTATTGATATGTCGGGTACATCTGCATAAATAATAGGATTAGTTGCTTTTTGTGCGTATAAAGACGGCGCTATAAGCGTGATAATTAAGGCCGTCATCCATAACCTGGAAATCGAACTTCTCATATTCACAATTGTTTGTTTCCTGATATTCTTAGCTGGTTGTAATTATTTCGTTAATGTATTTATTTGAAGAACGCTTACTGAATATGGATCGAATATTCTTGTGAATTTTTTGCTGATTCCGCTTATCTTGCTGGTAACCGGAACTATTTTTTTTGGGTCGCTGATCGTATTTGTGTCTTCGGGCTTGTCACCTTTAATCACTACCAGGGTACCTTCCGGTGATAACTTTCCGGCGCCATTTAAATCAATGTCAA
>JBIOHE010000152.1:0-10041 GCA_044448725.1 Sphingobacteriales bacterium
GTACAATAGGCGATATTTTTTTAAATAGGATATTTATTTGCCTTATACGACTTTTAGATATGCGAGTCAAGATATTAGAGCCAAGAATCAAGAAAAAAGTAGAAAGCCGTTCCTTTTCGGTAATGTTAAAATATTTGGTTAAAATATTTTCCGATTGGCGGACCTGCCTGCCGGCAGGCAGGTTTATAAACTTGTCAAGCTATTTTCTTGGTTCTTGACTCTTGATTCTTGACTCTTGATTCTTGATTCGCATTAGATACAAAAAGTATTTACCAGCCTGTCATTGCTGCTACAGCAGTTCCATCAATAAATTGGCGGAAATTTATGCGGATAGGTTTCGTTCATCATGTTGTAAACGGCTTCAATAATATCATCCACCGAAGGTTTGCTGAAGTAGTCGCCGTCGGAACCATAAGGCGGTCTGTGTTCTTTGGAACAAAGGGTGCGCGGTTGCGCATCAAGCGAATAATAGCCTTTTTGTGATTCCAAAACCTTTTGTAAAATATAAGCTGAAGCTGCACCCGGAAGATCTTCATCAACAATCAGTAATTTACTGGTTTTCCTCAACGAATTTCCACAAACATTCTCTGTATCAAACGGGTATAACGTTTGCGGGTCAATTACTTCAATGTTTATTCCCAACCTTTCCAGTTCTTTGGCGGCCTCCATTACCAGGCGCAGCGTTGAACCGTACGAGATTATTGTTATGTCAGTACCTTGCTTCAAAATCTCGGCTTTCCCTAATTGAACGGTAAATTCGCCGACATTTGCCGGCAGCCGCTCTTTTAAACGATACCCGTTTAAGCATTCAATTACCAAAGCAGGTTCATCACCCCTCAACAGCACATTGTACATCCCCGCAGCCTGCGTCATATCGCGCGGAACGCAAATATGCAGGCCACGCATGGAGTTTAAGATTAGTCCCAATGGCGAACCCGAATGCCAGATGCCCTCCAGGCGATGGCCCCTTGTGCGGATAATCAACGGCGCTTTCTGACCACCATGGGTACGGTAGCTTAAAGTTGCCAGGTCATCACTTAAAACGTTAACTGTGTATAACAGGTAATCAAGATATTGAATTTCGGCTATGGGTTTTAAACCGCGCATAGCCAGGCCAAGGCCCTGCCCCACAATAGTGGCTTCGCGTATGCCTGTGTCGGTTATGCGCAAATCGCCGTATTTGTTTTGCAAACCTGCAAAACCCTGGTTTACATCGCCAATGGAGCCTACATCCTCACCAAAAGCAACTATGGTTTTATCACGGTCAAAATTGGCGTCGAAACAAGCATTCAATACCTCGCGTCCGTCAATAAACTTCGAGTCCTCATAATACCTCGCCGGAACCGCCGGAACGTTTAAAGGTGAATACTGCGTTCCGGTAAATAATTTGGAATCGTACCGGGCAATATTTTTAACATTTTCATCTGCCAGCCAGTTTATCAACTGCTGTTTTTGCAAAACATTGTCGTTTATCGTAATACGGAGCGTTTTCCGTATAGCCGAAACCACATCCTTGCGCCCCGGATCAATACATTCGCGCAGTACTGAGGCAAGTTCATTTAATTCATCACGGGCAGGAACATATTCGGCTAATTTTTCAATTAACCGGGCGGCTTCATTTAATTCGAGCCGTATATCGTCACATAACTGCCCCCATACCTGGCGCTGACAATCGCGTACGTATTTTTTTGCATTTGTTTCCAGTTCATCCATTTCGGCTTCCGTGGCAATGGCCGAAGCGATCATCCATTTACGCATCTGTATCAGGCAATCGTTCTCATCTTCCCATGCCAGGCGCTCCCGTGTTTTATACCTTTCATGCGATCCCGATGAGGAATGCCCCTGCGGCTGGGTCATTTCAGTAACATGAATCAGCACCGGCACATGTTCTTTACGGCAAAGCGCTATGGCGCGTTCGTACGTTTCGCATAGCGCCACATAGTCCCATCCGCGAACCTTAAATATTTCGTAGCCATTGGTGCCGGGTTCGCGCTGAAAGCCTTTTAATATTTCCGAAATATCCTCCTTTGTGGTTTGCAGCCTGGCCGGAACGGATATCGCGTAAGCATCATCCCAAACTGATATCGCCATAGGCACCTGTAATACGCCGGCCGCATTAATGGCCTCAAAAAACAACCCTTCGGAAGTAGAACCATTGCCGATGGTGCCAAAAGCAACCTCGTTGCCGTTTACCGAAAACTGATCAAGATATCCAAGTTCCTTATTTTCCCTGTAAAGTTTTGAAGCGTACGCCAGGCCGAGCAAACGCGGCATGTGCCCGCCGGTAGTCGAAATATCAGAGGAACAGTTCATGGTCTCCGCCTGGTTTACCCAGCTTCCGTCTTCATTTATAAAACGGGTGGCATAATGGCAGTTCATTTGCCTGCCGCCGGATGCCGGGTCCTTGTCAATATCAGGGTAAGCATACAGCTGGGCAAAAAACTCCAATAAGTTACTCATCCCGGTAGCGAACATAAATGTTTGGTCGCGGTAGTAACCGGCACGCCAGTCGCCTTTGCGAAAAGCCTTTGCCATAGCCAGTTGCGCCACTTCCTTACCATCGCCAAATATCCCAAACTTAGCCTTTCCCGTAAGTACTTCCCTCCTGCCTATCAAACTCGCCTGCCTGCTTTCAAAGGCTATACGGTAATCAACAATTACTATTTTCTTAAAATCATCAAAACTGAGCTCAGCAGAATTAAACTTACCTGTAGCGTGTGTTGCAGTTTCGGGCATATAAAATTTTGTTTAAGCGGTAAAATTATAAAATTCTATTTTGTAATTAGCAACAAAACATATAAAACATCCACTTTTACTAATAGTTTTTAAATTGGATTAATCCTTTTATATTTGTAATAATCAAATATGAAATTTGAAACCATCACCGGCAACTGATGAGCGTAATATATTTGCTTAAAGTACGTTAATTACCATTAAAAACAGCGAAAACCTGAATGCCGGTGAAAAATAAATTATAACACGAAAAAACAAATTATAACAATGAAAAACACATTAATGATATGCGCAGTAATTTTTTGCTTTGTATTTACCGCATCTGTAGCCCGCGCACAAAAAGCTGAATTTAAGTTCAATGAAGAAAAACATGACTTTGGTAAAATTCCGGTGGGCACACCTGTTACCACTGTTTTTGAATTTACCAACATCGGGCAGGAGCCGCTTATTTTAACCGACGTAAGGCCAACCTGCGGCTGTACCATAGCTAATTACACCAAAACACCGGTAAAAAGCGGCGATAAAGGCACTATTACAATCACTTATAACGCAGCATTTGCAGCGCCATTTACAAAAACAATTGTGGTGACCTCTAACGCTACGACACCCACAAAAAATTTAATTATTGTTGGCGAAGTGATTGCAAAGCCGGCGACAAGCAGCAGTAATTAAAGCCTCACCCAACCCTCTCCCCTGCCTGCCGGCAGGCAGGGGAGAGGGCTTTAGGAAGATTACTTAGAAAAAATCAAAAAAGGCACGGAATTGGTGTCTTTTTTGATTTTTTTATCTTTCTTTCGGACTTTTCCGACTTTTCGGACTTTCCGACTAAAATGCCTAATTTTGTTTTATGCCAAAAATTTCAAACAAAGGAAAGCAGATGCCTGCTTCCCCTATCCGAAAATTAACACCTTACGCCGATAAGGCTAAGCTTGATGGTAAAAAAGTTTACCATCTGAATATTGGACAACCGGATATTGAAACGCCGGCGGGTATGCTTAACGCGATAAAAAATATTGATTTTAAGGTTTGGGCCTATACCCCATCCGAAGGTACTTTGTCCTATCGCAAAAAATTAAGCGGATATTATAACAAATTGGGCTACAATATTGGCCCCGAAAACATTATTGTCACCGCCGGCGGCTCAGAAGCCATCACCATTGCCATGATGACTTGCCTTGACGTGGGCGACGAGATGATTGTCCCCGAGCCTTTTTATGCCAATTACAACGGTTTTGCCTGCCAGAGCGGCGTGGTGGTTAGGCCTATATTATCCTTTATAGAAAATGGCTTCGCGCTGCCGCCCGTTGCTGAATTTGAGAAGCTGATTACTCCAAAAACCAAAGCCATTTTCATCTGCAGCCCCAACAACCCGACCGGGTATTTATACTCAAAAGATGAACTGGAGGATCTGAAAACGCTGGTTTTAAAACACGACCTTTACTTGTTTACAGATGAGGCTTACCGCGAGTTTTGTTACGACGGCCGCAGCTTTACGTCGCCCATGCACCTGGATGGGCTTGATGAAAACGTAATAATGATAGATACTGTTAGTAAACGTTACAGTGCCTGCGGGGCGCGGTTGGGCTGCCTGATTACCAAAAACAAAAGCGTGATTGCCACTGCTTTAAAATTTGCACAGGCAAGGCTGAGTCCCGGTATGATTGAGCAAATTGCCGGTACAGCGGCAGTTGACACCCCTGATACTTATTTTGACGCGGTAAATGAAGAATATACCAAACGCCGCAATACTTTAGTAAAAGCCATAAATAAAATAGAGGGTGTATATTGCCCCAACCCTGGCGGTGCGTTTTATGTGGTAGCGCAATTACCGGTAGATAATGCCGATAAGTTTTGCCAATGGATACTGGAAGACTTCAGTTACAATAACCAAACAGTAATGATGGCCCCCGCAAGCGGCTTTTACAGCACACCCGGCGCCGGCCTTAAAGAAGTAAGGATAGCCTACGTTTTAAACATCGGGGATATTGAAAAAGCAATGATTGTGCTGGACGAAGCGCTGAAGGCTTACCCGGGCAGAACAGTTGGCAGCAGGCAGTTGGCAGATAGCAGGTAGCCTCAGCTGGCAGTTTTGAGTTAGCAGCAAAACAAAAAAACAAACTGCAAACCGGGAACTGCAAACTTTTCTTTATCTTTGTATTCTTATCAAAAAACTGCAAACTGCCCACCGGCAACTGCAAACTCTAAAAAAGGGGTCGACCGGAATTGACAGGATGGAGATAAGTAAGTAAGCATGCAGCGCGTTGGGTGAATTAGCGCTTAAATCTGAACGCTCAAACTTACAAATGGCGAAAATACTTACGCCTTAGCTGCCTAATTTAGAATTAGCCCAGCTTTTGTCCCGCCGGTTTTCCGTTTCATCGGGCTGGCAACCGGGGCATCGAAAGATGAAAATAGCCTGCTTAATGGTGTGCGTAGCGGGCGAAACAAAGCACCTAAGGAAGACGGTACAGGTAAGCGGCTGACCTTCCCCTTCCCTACAATTAAACAGCGGCTAAGCATGTAGAAAGCTTACCTTATACCATGTTTGGACGAGGGTTCGAATCCCTCCGGCTCCACGAGTTATGTTTTAAAGAACATCAAAAACGCTGTAAATGAATGATTTACAGCGTTTTTTGTTTATAGTCCTATCCAAATAAAACCAAATAATCGCATTCTTCTGGTGACCTATTGGTGACCTGTAGGGGTTAAAAGCCCAATAGGTCACCAGAAAGCTTATAAGTTGCTGTTATTGAGCCTGTTCAGCCATTGAACATCTTGATTGCAGCCATAAAAGGAACTAATTTTATAAATTTAAAGCTTTAAGCGATGAACAAAACATTTGGACTACTCTTCTACGTGAAGCGATCAAAAATGATTGGTGATGGTACAGTTCCGGTTTATTTGCGGGTTACTATTGATGGGGAGCGCATTGAAATCTCCTCTAAACGGTATGTCAATCCCGATAAATGGAATGCAAATGCACAGAAATTAAATGGTACTGGCGAGGAAGTACGCTCATTGAATAATTATCTAAAAACCCTTGAACACCAGGTTTATGAAATTCACAGGCAACTGATAGAAAAAAAACTACCACTGACGGCAGTTAACCTAAAAAATGCCTTGCTGAAAAAAGACGAAGTAGCGGACTGTAAAATGCTGATACCAATCTTTAAAGAGCATAACAGGCAGGTTGCCGCGCTTATTGGAACAGAATATGCCAAAGGCACCGCCGATCGTTATGAAACCAGTTTAAAGCATACCCAGGCATTCCTTAAATGGAAATACAAAGTAGATGATATAAATATTGAAGGCATTAACCACGAATTTATCATGTCCTACGATTTTTATTTACGTTCGGAACGCAAGTGTGCCAATAACTCTACAGTAAAATACATGAAGAATTTTAAAAAAATTATCTTGATGTGTATTGATAACGGATGGCTCGACAAAGACCCGTTTATCAAGTATAAGCCCAAAGTGAAGATAGTGGCACGGGATTACCTGACCAAAGAAGAATTAGAAACAATGGCTGTTAAAACCTATTCCAGTTTGCGGATTGAGCAGGTGAAAGATATATTTATTTTCTGCTGCTATACCGGGCTGGCCTATATAGATGTTAAGCAACTTAAACGCTCTGAAATAATTAAAGGCATAGACGGACAGCAATGGATCTTCACCACAAGGCAAAAAACAAACACGGCATCCCGGATACCGCTTTTAACGCAAGCCCTGCAAATCATTCAGAAATATGAACATCACCCGGAATGTGCCGATCAGGATAAAGTACTGCCTGTATTATCTAACCAAAAGATGAACAGTTATTTAAAAGAGATAGCGGACGTTTGTGGAATTAATAAAGAATTGACCTTTCATATTGCGCGACATACTTTCGCGACTTCTGTAACTTTAGCCAATGGTGTATCAATTGAAAGTGTGAGCAAAATGCTTGGCCATAAAAATATCAGGACAACGCAGCATTACGCTAAAATTTTGGATTCTAAGGTAAGTGAGGATATGCAATTATTGAAACTGAAATTGGCCAATTTGCCCACGAGTTTGATCGTATAAGGCTTGTTTAACCTAATACTTCCCGGCATAAGGTCGATGATCTCTTGTACCCGTGCGCCAGTATCATACATTAATGCAAGCAAAGCCAGGTTTCTTATTCCTTTTTTTGTAAATAGGTCGGGCTGGTTTAGCAAAAGCCGGATATCATCAACCGTCAGGTAGTTGATCGTGCCACGTTTTGCCTTTTTTTCTTTTATTGAAAGTATTCTTCGGCATTCGTCCAACTGTCCCGGCTATTCATATTGCACGAACTTAAAAAAGCGTGCAGTGCCGCCAGTCGTATATTGCGCGTGGACATACTGCACTTACGTACCTGTTCCAGATAGTTAAGAAATTCTTCGAAACAAGTTTTTGTCAGGTCACTGAACATTAACTTTTGCGGCTTTATCCCTTTCTGTTCCTGCATAAACGAGATCAGCAGAATGAATGTCATTCGATACGATGCAATAGTATTAATGCTCATTCCCCTTTCTACCGGAACATATTTAGTCAGGAAGTCAGCGAGGCTTTTAGGAAAGTCAACTATTTTCATGGCTTGCTTCATTATGGATTTCCGGGAATAGGTAAGGACTGATATTATTGACTTTGGTAATAATAGACGGGTATGTGCGGCTGTCAGTCGCACATACCCGTCCGTACCGGCAATGGAATCATGACCGAGATAGGTGGAAAGCACTGGCAACGAGTAATAAAGATCGATGTCCGCTTCCGCCATCTTCGCCAATGAGTGTACACCAAAGGTATGTCTTAGGTCGTGTAGTTGTGGCCCCTGGTGTCTGCCCCTATGTGGGATGCCGATCTTATAAGGACTGTAGTATTTTCCATTTACTAATGAACGATATTCATATATCTATAGTGTAACCACAACTTTTTTTCCGGAAAAACTAACCATCTTGCCAATTTTGTTGTGGGTATTTATTCCCGCACCGTTCTCTTCAGAAACCAAAATGATATTAAATTTCCGCTTTACAAGCATTCCTGGAAAGGCCCCTTTACGGTCTTGGATAGTCAATGTCTTCTTTGCATCATTCCAAAAAAAGGAGATTGTAGCGTATACCCCTTTTTCATAGTCATAATTATCGTATTCATCTTCGTATAAACAGAATTTTCCATCGGCTCCGCTATAAATACGGATTTCCAACGTATCGGCAGGTTTTTCATTTGCGTATTGAACTGATTTGCCAAATGGAATGATCGAACCTGCCCGAACAAACAAAGGAATTATATCTAATGGTGCGGCTGTTTTTATCGTTTGTCCACCTTTAATTTTTTTTCCATTCCAAAAATTAAACCAAATTGTTTTTTCAGGTAAATAAACATCCCTCTCTGTTACGCCAGGTTCGGTGACTGGGGCTACAAGAATAGATTTGCCGAATAAAAATTCGTACCGCTGATCGGTTGCTTTTGAATCCTCTCTGAAGTCCATTACCATCGGTCGCATCAAGGTCGATCCGTTTTTCGTTACCTGCCAAGCTTCCGAGTAAATATATGGCAATAGGCGATAACGCAAATTCAGCATCTTACGCATATTGTCTTCCACACTTTTCCCGTATTTCCAAGGTTCGGTTTCAGATTGATACCCATGTACCCGAAAAATAGGATTGAATGTTCCCCATTGATACCAACGGGTCAGTAGTTCGTGATACTTTGGGTCGGTGTATTGTGATTGCCCGGGGCGGAAAAAACCGCCAATATCAGTTGTCCAATACGGAAATCCGGTAATAGTATAATTTAAGCCCGCCACAATTTGACATTTGTAAGCATCCCATGTACTGCCAATATCTCCAGACCAATTTATAATTCCGTATTTTTGCTGGCCAAGAAATGCCGAACGGGTGAGAATACAAACCCGTTTATCGGAAGTAGCTTTTCTTTGACCTTCGTAAACCGCTTGGCTAACAAATAATGGATAAGTTAAACGGTAGAAATTACCTGGCCCGAGGTATGTCATTTTGCCTTTTAAAGCATCGTTTTCGGGTTCAGTTGCATCCATCCACCACGAATCCACACCATGGGTAAACAAATTTTGATTTAAAGCATTCCAATGTGTTTCGCGTGCCAGCGGGTTAAAAACATCTACCCATGGGCTATTTGGAATAAATAGATTTTTGGCTACATAATCTTTTCCTATTTCCGAATCTTTATTGAGATTTTCCCAAACCGAAATGCTTAAATGAGCATTTAAATCATGGAGCTCTTTTATAAAACTGGTGGGGTTAGGATAATTGCTTTCGTCAAATTTTGGAACCCCCCAGCCATATTTGCCCCAATATTGCCAGTCCTGTACAATAACGTCCAATGGGATATTACGCTTGCGAAATTCCTTAACCGTTTCAACAAGCTGGTTGCCTGAGCTATAACGCTCCCGACATTGCCAGAAGCCATAAGCCCACAAGGGCAACATCGGAGCATTGCCTGAAAGATTGCGGTATGACGCAAGTACACTATCGGCAGATGGGCCATAAAACACAACATAATCTAACAACTTTGTATTAGGGGAACGAAAAGTAGTTAAATTGTCAGTTAGTTTCCATGATAACTGAGGTTTATTATTCAATTGGCATACCACTTTCACCTGATGTTCGCCAGCTTTTAAATTTATGAGGGCCGCTGCAGCAGCAGGTAACCACCTATTAGATTGGTCAATACAGGGCTTACCATCAATAGTAACAAATTGCCTGTTGCCCATTTCGCCTAAGTTGAGGAATATAGAATATTGCCCATCTTTGGGAAGATTAAACCTGCCAAGAAACATAGATTGGTCTTGTGATACTTTTTGCGTACCTGATGTAGTTGTAACCTCTGCCACCTGGCCATTTCCCGAACCTAATTGTTCCTGTTTTTCGAGTGTTATAAAATTATCAGTTGGATTATAATCGGTAAGCCCATACTGATGCCACAACAAGCCATACCCTTTACTTGAATAAATAAACGGAATTGAAATTTGTGAATTTACCTGTATTAACTGACGGCTAACATTTTTCAAATTGAATTGTCCGTCCTGAAACTGGCCCAAGCCAAAAAGACATTCATCGGCCGATGATTCAAAACTTCCCTCTGCCATAAAAGATGGTTCGCGCATTGTTGTATCAGGGATCAGTTTCCTGTATGCGGCCTTTTCACTTAGGAATATTTTACCAGAATGATCTGCAAAAGACAAATCACTGGTTTGCTTATCTATTAAAATAATAATCTTTTTTGTTTTTATTTCTAATTCGGAAGGCAAATCAAGCACTTGAA
>JBIOHE010000153.1:0-9983 GCA_044448725.1 Sphingobacteriales bacterium
ATAAAAATTTAAAAAAGAAAAATGAAAACAATTTTAAAAATGCTTTTAGGAATTTGCCTGTTTTTTTTAATTATACAAACTAACGTTTTAGCACAGGGTTGTGTTGCGATCAGGAGTACTGGCGGCATTTGCACCATGAATGAACACCCGGATAGTACAAATTCAAATGCTTACTGGTTATTTAACAGCAACAACCGCTATTACAAATCATTCAGGCACTTTGTAGGCAAACAGGAGCAAACCCAGCGTTTAGTTTTAAAAAATAACGTAATTAATAAAGTGTACCAACAGGATATGACGCTTACACGTGTATTTAACAGGCGCTGGTCAATGTCTATAGATTTGCCGATTGCTGATAACAGCCGTTCACAATTAAGTGGTACAACAAGGTTTAGTACCCATTCTTTTGGTTTAGGCGATATGACCCTGACCGCAGCATATTGGTTGTTTAACCCTGCAAAAAATCCAAAAGGAAACATACAGTTAGGGACAGGTATAAAATTTGCAACCGGGAATAACAATGTCATGGATTATTTCCTGACGAACCCGGCGACTGGTGAAAGAACCCTTAAATTGGTCGATCAGTCTATACAGTTAGGCGATGGCGGTACAGGCATTATTACTGAAATAAACGCTTACTATAATTTTACTTCTAAATTTGGCGTCTATGGTAATTTTTATTACCTCCTCAATCCGCAGGATCTAAGTATTCCAAAGTCAATAGCAACAGCGCCTGCGACCTCTAATGTTTCACCTTATACCGCTGATGTATTCAGCGTTCCTGATCAGATGCTCGTGCGGGCCGGAGCAAGCTTAGCGGTTAAAAAATTCGATTTTTCATTAGGTGTACGTTATGATGAATTGCCTGTATATGACCTGGTTGGCGGCGTTGATGGCTACAGAAGGCCTGGCTATATTATAGCAGCTGAACCCGGTATAAACTATCGAATCAATAATGTTGGATTATATTTCTATTGTCCTATTGCCATCATTCGCGACCGCACACAAAGCGTAGCAGACAGAAGAGCAACAGCAGCGGCAGCGTCAACAACAGGTAAAGTTACACACGGCGATGCTGCATTTGCTGATTATGTAATCAATATTGGTGTTACGGTGAAATTTTAAATAGTGTTGATTAATTTGATTTTTTTTTAAAAAATTTATTTATGTCATGTTGCAGTATGATAGAAAAATATATTACACGCTGCGCTTTGCTGCAGCAATGTGTTTTATAGGGCATGGGGCATTTGGTATAATCACCAAAGAAATTTGGTGCAATTATTTTGGTGTTTTTGGTATAGGCCGTCACATGGCCTATACCGTAATGCCATGGGTAGGGATAGCTGATATTCTGATGGGGGTATCGTTATTGCTTTATCCAACCCGGGCAGTTATGGTGTGGTTGTTTATTTGGGGTATCGTTACGGCATTTTTACGGCCAATGTCGGGCGAACCCTTTGCTGAATTTGTTGAAAGGGCCGGTAATTACGGTGTGCCGGCGGCGCTGTTAATTTTATATGGCGGCGGTGGAAGTTCTGTTAAAGGGTGGTTTACGAGGGTTGGCCCTGATACCGTATTCAACAGGATGAATTTTGGTAAAGCAGTTAACAGCTTAAAAGTTGTTACTTTTTTATTGCTCACCGGCCATGGATGGTTGAATTTAATTGAAAAAAAAGGGTTGATGGGGCAATATGCTTCCCTTGGTTTTTCAAACCCCGCCCAGGTTGCGCATATCATCGGCATATTTGAGATTGCGGCTGCGTTCACTGTTTTGATCCGCCCGATGCGCCCTTTACTACTTGTCTTTTTTATATGGAAAGTTGGATCCGAGCTTTTCTATCCGAGTTGGGAGTTGTTTGAATGGATTGAAAGGGGAGGTAGCTACGGCGCATTGCTGGCCTTATGGTTTGCGCTGGCAAGTACTTCACTCCGAACGAAAAATATTTTAATCACGGCATTAGGGGGGCTCGTTGCCTGGTCCAATTAGAATTTGTGGATAAATATTGATTTATAATAGTGTTGATTAATTTGATTTAACTGAAAGCCGGGCCTGAGATACCCGGCTTTTTATTTTAGTTTTGTTTGTTAAATAATGTAAGAAAAATGAATACTGCAGATCAAAATTTTGCTGCATCAGGGCTTAACCTGCCGCCGGCACCAAAACCTATAGGGGTTTACAAACCATGTTTAATTGATGGAAAATACCTTTATATTTCGGGCCATGGCACTCTGAAGGACGATGGCACCCTGATTATTGGCCGGATTGGCGATACAATTAGTCCCGAAGAGGGCAAACTGGCTGCAAGACAGGTTGGCTTAGCCATATTGGCAACCATTAAGGCCAATTTGGGGAGCTTTGATAAAGTGAAACGGGTGATAAAAGTATTGGGTATGGTAAACTGTACCCCCGATTTTGAAAAACATCCTTTCATCATCAACGGATGCAGTGAGTTGTTTGCAAAAGTATGGGGCGAAGATAACGGGATTGGCGTACGCAGCGCCGTAGGCATGGGTTCCCTGCCCGACAATATCCCGGTTGAGATTGAAGCTTTGTTTGAGCTTTATTAAAGGAGTCCGAAAGTCAGTAAACCTGCCTGCCGGCAGGCAGGGTCCGAAAGTCCGGAAGAGGAAGTGCATAAGTCCGAAAGTTTGTTGTTTCGAAATAAGTAAAAAGATGGCAGAACAGGAATGGTATATTATAGATGATATTGAAAATTTAGATACCCCCGCGTTGGTGGTTTATCCCGAAAGGGTAAAAATAAATATCGCCTCGGTCGAAGGCATGATCGATGATGTGCGGCGTTTGCGGCCGCATGCTAAAACCTTTAAAAGCAAAGAGGTTACGCAGCTTATGCTTGGAGCCGGGATAACTAAGTTTAAATGCGCCACCATTGCCGAAGCTGAAATGCTGGCTATTTGCAAAGTCCCCGATGTATTATTGGCCTATCAGCCTGTCGGGCCTAAGCTGAACAGGTTTGTACAATTGATTTTGGCCTATCCTGATACTAAATTTTCCTGCCTGGTTGATAATATAAGCGTTGCTGTTGAAATGTCAGCAACTGCCCTGAGTAACAAGATACGTATTCCGGTTTATATCGACCTCAACCTTGGGATGAACCGGACCGGGATAAGGCCGGGTAAAGAAGCCTTGCAGCTTTATGTTGATTGCGAACTGCTGCCCGGTATAAAACCTGTTGGTTTGCATGCTTATGACGGTCATCTTCACGATGCTGATCTCATCGCCCGTACCGAAAAATGCGACACTTGTTTTGAACCGGTACTTAAATTACAAGCTGATTTAAAAAACATGGGTTATCCCGAGCCAGTAATTATTGCGGGAGGTTCGCCTACATTTTCCATCCATGCAAAAAGAAAGGTAATTGAATGTAGTCCCGGTACTTTTGTTTACTGGGATAAAGGCTACCAGACCGAAATACCTGAACAGCCCTTTTTACCTGCTGCGCTGGTGGTGAGCAGGGTGATTTCTTTGCCAGATGAAACAAAATTGTGTCTGGATTTGGGACATAAATCAGTGGCCTCCGAAAAGGAATTGGGCAACAGGGTGTTTTTTCTTAACGCCCCGGAGTTGACAATGACCGGCCACAGTGAAGAACATTTGGTAGCAGATGCCGGTAAAGGCCATCAGTACAAAGTTGGTGATGTTTTATATGGTTTACCATACCATGTTTGCCCAACTATCGCTTTATACGAGCGCGCCATAACTATTGAAAACAGCAATACAAGCGGCGAATGGAAAAATATCGCCCGCGACAGAAAAATAACTATTTAGGGTAAAATCCGAACGAAATTATTCTTAAAAAAATGATTTTTCTAATAAACAACGTTCCCGCCTCACATAGATCCTCTCCAAAGGAGAGGACTTTAACTTCGATTTTTTTTCAGAACCCTCTCCTTTGGAGAGGGCAGGGTGGGGCTTTGGAGAGGCGACAACGTTTTAGCAACCCAATCAACCAATCTCCATGTTTACAATAGACGCCCATCTCGATTTAAGTATGAACGCCCTGGAATGGAACCGCGACCTGCGGCAGCCTGTTTCAGCGATAAATGAACGCGAAAAAGGTTTAACAGATAAACCCGACCGCGCAAAAGCCGTTGTGTCCTTACCCGAATTGCGGAAAGGCAACATAGGTTTGGTAGTAGGCACCCAAATTGCCCGCTATGTTGCTCCCGGCAACCTTTTGCCCGGCTGGCACTCGCCGGAACAGGCCTGGGCGCAAACACAGGGACAGGTTGCCTGGTATAAGGCTATGGAAGATGACGGTGAAATGGTGCAGGTAAATGATTTGCAAAGCCTCGAAAAACACATCAGCCTCTGGAATGATGGCGCATCAAATCAAAATAAACCAATCGGTTATATTTTAAGTTTGGAAGGGGCTGATTCAATAGTTACAATAAAGCATCTGGAAAGGGCCTATAGCTATGGTTTAAGGGCGGTTGGCCCGGCGCATTATGGTCCCGGCCGCTATGCACAGGGAACTGATGCAACCGGTTATATGGGTCCCAAAGGGCACGAATTGTTAAAGGAAATGGAACGTTTGAACATCATTCTGGACGCCACTCATCTTTGTGATGATAGTTTTTGGGAAGCGCTCGATCATTTTAACGGGCATATATGGGCAAGTCATAACAATTGCCGCGCTTTGGTGAACCATAACCGCCAGTACAGTGATGAGCAGATAAAAGAACTGATAAATCGCGGTGCAGTTATCGGCGCAGCCCTCGACGCCTGGATGATGGTGCCCAACTGGATCAGGGGCGTATCAGATCCAAAAGAGATGAACTGTAATCTTGAGGTGATGATAAATCATATCGACCATATATGCCAGATAGCCGGGAATGCATTACATGTTGGCATGGGCACCGACCTTGACGGTGCTTTTGGCCGCGAACAATGCCCTTATGACCTCGAAACCATAGCAGACCTCCAAAAAGTACCTGTCTTATTAAGTAAACGCGGCTACAGTGATACAGATATCGAAAATATGATGCATGGAAACTGGCTCAGATTTCTGAGGAATGCCTGGGGATAAAATTGCGAAAAACAAAATTTCTATCAATTATGCAAATTTCTTTGCAATAAAATTGGTAACTATAAGTTAAATGGTTGTATATTTATTTCAATTAACACTTGAAATAATGAACATCTTCACCCCTGCTTAATTTAATCTGAATTTATAGGCTGTCGTATTTGAAAATACGCATTAATCTGTCATATTATGAGAAATATAATGCTGTTTATCGATGATGTTGCTGAGGCGGAAAGCCTGGCAAAAAAGGCTTTAAAAATTGCCGATCAATGTAAGGCTAACCTGCACCTGTGTAATGTAGCGGCGAGCCAGGTTAATAAAAAAGTATTAGTTCATCATGGTCACGATGACGTATTAACGGATACGCATAATAATGTTGATATGGCAGAACTGGCACAGCAGCTAAAATTTGATGAACAGCCGGAGGGCGGCTTCGTTCCGGCAGTCTGTTGTTTTGAGCTTGGTAGCTTTAACCCACGCGCTATCACAGAAATGGTAGTCCGTAATAATGTGTGGATGATTATCATTGACGAGAGGCAGCTAAATCACCTGAAAAACATTGATTCAGGAAATTTTGCCCTGAAGGTGATCGAAAATATTAACTGTCCGGTATTAATAATTCCAGAGAATTTTGAATTGAGTTACTTTAAGAAAATAGCTTATGTAACAGATCTTCGTTATTGTGATTTCGGAGTGGTGAAATTTTTAAAAGTTTTTAATGCACAGCTATTTGTTACTCACATATCCGCCCCGGGCCTGCCCGATATGGATGACAAGTACGCCCAGGAAATATTAACCGATGTAGTTTCGGTTAAGGCAAATTACCTTAAAATGTTTTTGAGAAACTTAAAGAGTAAAAACATTAAAGCCTCCATCGATTCCGTTTTGGACACATTGGAGATAAAGATGACAGCGCTTGTGGGCAAAAAGCACCAGACATTTGAACGGATGTTTGATAAGTTTCCTGAAAAAATCCAGATATATCATAGTCTGCCCACTTTGATATTTCCCTATTTAAACTGGTTTAATAATGCTTCTTTTTACGCGTCGTAAATTTATTTTCTTTTACTTTCTCTTTAAGGTTTTTTATAAAATAACCGCAAAGATTACGGAGATTTACGCAGGAGAACGTTAGTGCAGATTTGAGTGAGCAACCCTATCGGATTTTTCACTTTTTGCCATTGTTTACTTGCCTGCAAACCGTGATCTTATGTGTAAACACCTGTAAAAAACCTATGAACGCAGAACAAACCCGACTAAAAGACCCAACCTGGAAAAAATGGGGCCCTTATGTAAGCGACCGGCAGTGGGGAACGGTAAGAGAAGATTACAGCGCCGGCGGCGATGCCTGGAATTACATTACTCACGACATGGCCCGCAGTAAAACTTACCGCTGGGGAGAGGAAGGGATAGGTGGGATAAGTGATAATGAGCAATTACTTTGTTTTGCCGTAGCCTTATGGAATAAAAAAGACCCTATCATAAAAGAGCGTTATTTTGGTTTGAGCAATCCCGAGGGCAACCACGGCGAGGATGTAAAGGAACTGTATTATTACCTTGATAATACGCCAACGCATTCGTATCAAAAAATGCTGTATAAGTATCCGCAAAATGAATATCCTTATGCCTGGCTGCTTGATGAAAATAAACGAAGGGGCCGCAATGAACCCGAATTTGAATTAATTGATACCGGTTTATTTGATCAGGATGCTTATTTTGACGTATTTATTGAATATGCAAAAAATACACAGGATGACCTGCTGATTAAGATTACCGTACATAACCGGGGCAGCAGGGATGCTGCTTTAAATGTTTTGCCAACCTTGTGGTTCCGCAATACCTGGGCCTGGGGGTATTCCGATTATCAACCTCATTTGACTGCCGACTCCCATGGAGTAATTGAAGTTTATCATAAAGACCTGGGGCAGTTTTGGTTAAAAGCGGAAGGGTCCCCTGAATTAATATTTTGTGATAACGAAACCAATGCCAAACGTTTATATAATGCTGATGACGGTCTGGCTTTTCATAAAGATGGCATTAATGATCACATTGTACACGGTGCGGATACTATCAATCCTAAGAAAACCGGGACAAAAGCCAGCGTTAATTATGATATAACCATACCTGCCAAACAAAGTTATACCCTGCGTTTAAGGTTATCGAAAGACGCAGGCAATGGCTTTAGCGATTTTGACCAATTGTTTAACGCCAGGCTTGCCGAGGCCGGTCAGTTTTATAATGACATTCAACAGGGTAATGATGATGCTGACAGGCGCCTGGTGCAGCGCCAGGCCTTTGCCGGGATGCTGTGGAGCAAACAGTTTTACTATTATGATATTCGTAACTGGCTTAATGGTGATCCTGACGAACCCGCACCCCCGCCGGAAAGATTAGATCACCGCAACAGCAAGTGGATGCATTTAAATACAAAGGATATTATTTCCATGCCTGATAAATGGGAATATCCCTGGTTTGCATCCTGGGACCTTGCCTTTCATTGCCTGCCGCTGGCGACATTGGATATGGCTTTTGCTAAACATCAGCTTACACTGCTCATCAGGGATTGGTATATGCACCCGAACGGACAATTGCCGGCTTACGAGTGGGATTTTGGCGATGCTAACCCGCCTGTACACGCCATGGTTACCTGGAAAATTTACCAAAAAGATAAAGCCGCTAATAATGGCAATGGCGATACTTACTTTTTAGAACGTATCTTTCACAAACTGATGCTCAATTTTACCTGGTGGGTAAATCGTAAAGATGCGCAGGGGAACAATATTTTTGAAGGCGGGTTCCTGGGGCTGGATAATATAGGTGTGTTCGACAGGAACGCGCATCTTTCAGGCGGGGAGACCCTTGAACAGTCAGACGGTACCAGCTGGATGGCCATGTATTCGTTAAACCTGCTGAGGATAGCAGCCGAACTTGCCATAACCAATAAAGCTTATAATGATATAGCTTCCAAATTTTTTGAACACTTTATATACATTGCCGGCGCTATTTCAAACTTTGGCCAAAATAATGAAGGCTTATGGGATGATGCAGACGGCTTTTTTTACGATCAGTTGCTGCTGCCCGATAACAGCATACAAAAAATGCGTATCAGAAGCATAGTTGGTTTAATACCTTTGTTTGCTGCCGAAGTACTGGATGAAAGCGATATAACAGAAAACCCCATCTTCAGGGACAGGTTGAACTGGTTTGCCGAAAACCGCCCGGACCTGGCTTCACTGGTATCCCGCTGGTCGGAAACGAAGGGGCCGGGCAAACACATAATCAGTTTGCTGCGCGGTTACCGCATGAAATCATTGCTTAAATATATGCTTGATGAAAATGAGTTTTTGAGCGAATATGGTATCCGGTCGGTTTCAAAATATCATTTAAATAACCCTTACCATGTAAAGGTCGACGGTATGGAATTCAGCATAAAATACACGCCTGCCGAAAGCGACAGCGGCCTGTTTGGCGGCAACAGCAACTGGCGCGGCCCTATCTGGATGCCGATAAATTATTTGCTGATAGAAAGTCTGCATAAATTTTACCAGTATTATGGTGATGATTATAAAATAGAATGCCCAACCAATTCAGGTAATTTTATGACCCTGCAACAGGTGGCGGAGGAATTATACAGAAGGGTATCGAATTTGTTTTTACGCGATAAGGACGGTAAACGGGCTGTTTTTGGCCACTATACCAAAATGCAAAACGACCCTGATTTTAAGGATTACATATTATTCCATGAATATTTTGACGGCGATACCGGCAGGGGAGTTGGCGCATCCCACCAAACCGGCTGGACAGGGCTGATTGCGAATTGTTTGCACCGGTAACCAGAAGGGAATATGAAAATGAGAATCACGCAGTTGTCAAAACTTCGTGATTCCCGTATTATGAACAATGATATTGATCGTTACTTACTGGTAAATGTATAAGGCATGTTGTTAAATGAACCAGACTGTATGCCGTTAATTGTGACAGAAACAATATTGCCGTTAGCGTCGTAATTGTTTTGTTTTGCCAGGAATGAAAATGTACCGGTAATTACCTTTTTTACCGAATCAATGGCACTTACAATTACCGTACCTGATCCCCCGGCAACGATGCCCTGCTGCGTGTAGCCGCCTGACCCGTTAGTGAGAAAGGAAAATGTATTATACTGAATGCCATTTTTAAGAGAATCAGCGTTAAAGGTGGCTAATGGAAAGCCTGTGGTATTTATTGCGTTGTTTATTTGCGTAACTGAAAAATTCACTTCTTTGTTAGCGCCTATTGCAGTACATGCGAGTACTTTAGTTTTTGTTGCAGAATTATACGTAAGCGAAGTGTTTACTGTAGCGGCGTTCCATGTGGTGTCATTAATAACAGCGAAAAGTAACGTGCTTGACTGGGCTGATGCTGAAACGGTATCTTTGGTGCATTTTTGCAGTAGTAAAACTGCTGATAACAAGGTAGCAATAAGTGAAAATTTCTTCATATATGTTTATTTAGCAAAAGAACGACTTTTACCTAAGATTAATATAACTGATATTGGTTTTTTTACACAATTTAACATTCTGCCGCAATAGCGTGCGCCTTGGAGTATTGGTTTTTATTAAAAACACGCCAGCAGTTGCGCCGGGTTTGCGCCGACAGGGCGGTTAGTAAAGTCATCACACGAATAAATCCGGTTCTTTATTTAAAGTAGGATAAAGGAATCTCTTTCCACATACCATGGGCAAGCTGACCAGTGAGCAATTCGTAAATAAGGTACAGCGGCCAAAAAATATAACTGATTAAAAGCAGAATGATGCTATGGTTTTGATGCCAGTTTATCATTAATGCGTAAATCCCTAATAAAAGGTATAAAATGCTTGAATCTCTGTTTTTCATTGTTCGTTGAGTTTATCTGCGATAATTTAACAAGGTTAATCTACCACTTAATGTTAATAGTTC
>JBIOHE010000154.1:0-9945 GCA_044448725.1 Sphingobacteriales bacterium
ATTTTAACCTTATTATAAACTGGTAAACCCTCATTACTGAATTAATTTATGCAGCGGCATTTGTATTTGTTGTTGATGACAGGTATTGGATATATTTTATGTATGTGCAATGCCTGTACCCATTCTGCCACCAATATCGCGGATCAGATACCGGATACCATAAGCTATAATTTTAATATCCGCCCTATACTTTCGGATAAATGTTATAAATGCCATGGCCCCGATGCGGGCAAAAGGCAGGCGGGTTTAAGACTTGATGACCCCGTGAGCGCATTTAAGGCATTGAAAGATGATCCAAACGCACATGTTTTAGTGCCCGGCAGCCCCGAAATGTCTGAATTGTTCAGGAAGGTAGCTACCAATGATACTTCGGAGATGATGCCTCCTTCAAATTCAAACCTTAAAAGGTTAACGCCGCATGAGGTTGACCTGGTAAAAAAATGGATAAAGCAGGGTGCTAAATTCGAAAAGCACTGGGCTTTTGTTCCGCCCAAATTATCGCCCATCCCCGAAGTCAAGGACAAGGCCTGGCCCAAAAACCAGGTGGATTACTTCATTTTGCACAAGCAGGAACAATACGGCCTCGCCCCAAATCCGGAAGCTGATAAAGAACGTCTCTTAAAACGACTAAGTTTTGACCTTACGGGATTACCGCCCTCAATCGAAATGATGGACCGGTTTCTGACCGATAAAAGTGCGGATGCTTATGAGAAAATAGTGGACGACCTGATGCGTAAGCCTGCTTATGGCGAAAAGATGGCGCTCCATTGGATGGATGTAGCCCGCTTTGCCGACTCGCATGGTTACCAGGACGATAATTACCGCAGTCAATGGCCCTGGCGTGACTGGGTGATCCACGCATTTAACGAGGATTTGCCTTATAATAAATTTATCACCTGGCAGTTAGCCGGAGATCTGATGCCAAATGCGACAAAGGAGCAGGTATTGGCAACCGGCTTTAACCGCAACCACAAAATTACCGAAGAAGGCGGCGTTATTAACGAAGAATACCGGGTGGCTTACGTAACTGACCGCACCAATACTTTTGGCAAGGCCCTGTTGGGTATTACCATTGAATGCGCACATTGCCACGATCATAAATACGACCCTTTTTCACAAAAAGAATATTACCAGCTTTTCGCTTTTTTCAACCAGGTAAAGGAGCCGGGCATTCAGAGCACTGTCGGCGGGCCGGAAACTTATGCTAAAAGGCCGCTGATGCAGATCACCAATGATGATGCAAAGAGCATCCTGAAATTTGTAAATAAACAGGATACCAATAAACTCATCGTATCTGTTATGGGCGACAGCGAGGTTTATCGCAAAACATATATCCTGAGACGCGGCAATTACGATACCCCCGGCGATGAGGTGACGCCCGGTACGCCGAAGGCTATTTTACCATTTGATAACAGCTACCCCAAAAACAGGTTAGGGCTTGCAGAATGGTTGTTCAGCCCTAAAAACCCTTTGGCAGCAAGGGCCTTTGTAAACCAAACCTGGCAGGAATTTTTTGGTAAGGGCATCGTAAAAAGCGCCGGTGATTTTGGTATGCAGGGTGATCTGCCCTCGCATCCCGAATTGCTCGACTGGCTTTCGGTTGATTTTATGGCGCATGGATGGGGCGTAAAACGGCTGGTTAAACAACTGGTCATGTCGGCAACCTACAGGCAGTCAACGGTGATCAGTGCCGAAAAATTGAAGACCGATCCCGAAAATACTTACCTGGCGCGCGGCCCCCGTTCGCGCTTACCGGCTGAATTTGTGCGGGATATGGTATTGGCCAGCAGTGGCTTGCTCACCAGAACGATTGGCGGCCCGAGTGTAAACCCTTATCAGCCGCCGGGTTTATGGGAAAATGCTACATCAGGTCGCGGGCAATTAGCTTCATACAAACAGGTACACGGGCCGGGCCTCTACCGCCGCGGTATGTACACCCTTATAAAACGCACGGTGCCGCCGGTAGAAATGGCCATTTTTGACGCCAGCAACCGCGATCAGTGCGAGGTGAAAAGGTTAAGGACAAATACGCCCCTGCAAGCCCTGCTTATGGAGAATGATCCAACCGTGCTGGAAGCCGCAAGGGTGCTGGCCGCTAAATTGCTGCAGGATAAAAGCAGTGCCGCCGATAAAATAAATAAAGCTTTCAGGCTGATCATCTGCCGCAAACCAAATGAAAAAGAACAGGCTATACTGGATAGTTATTATAAGGAAGAACTAAGAGCGATGGACAGGCAAACCGCTGAAAAAGTACTGAATGTTGGCGAATACCCGATTCCTGAAAATTTGAATAAGGTTAACCTGGCGGCTATGATGAAGTTAGTTGACGTCATTTACAATCTGGAGGAAGCGATAACAAAAACCTGATACGTATGGAGAAAGATTTTTTAGAGCATCGCCTCAATATAAACAGGCGCCGTTTTTTATCGAGGCTGAGTTTGGGCCTGGGCAGTGTGGCCCTTGGGTCGCTGCTTATTCCTGATCTTTTTAGCGGGATAGGTTCGGATAGCGAGGCTGATTTTGTACCGGGGATTCCCAATTTCGCACCAAAAGCAAAAAGGGTGATCTATCTTTTCCAGGATGGTGCGCCCTCGCAATTGGAGTCCTTTGATTACAAGCCAAAATTGAGAGAAATGATGGGGCAGGAACTGCCGCCGTCAGTAAGGGGCGGGCAGATATTAACCGGTATGACCGCTAATCAAAAGTCTTTTCCCCTGGTGGGCTCCTTTTATGATTTTAAGCCCTACGGCGAGTCAAAAGCCTGGGTGAGCGACCTTTTCCCCCATATTGGTAAAATTGCCGATGATATCTGCATCATAAAATCGATGTACACCGAGGCCATTAACCACGATCCGGCCTTAACATTTTTCCAGACCGGCGCACAGCAGGGTAACCGCCCGAGCATAGGCTCGTGGGTAAGTTATGGCCTGGGCAGCGAAAATAAAAATCTGCCTGCTTTTACCGTATTGCTGTCAAAGGGCAAAGGGAACGGGCAGGGTGTATATTCAAAGCTTTGGAGCAACGGTTTTTTAGATTCCATTCACCAGGGCGTGCAATTCAGCAGCGGCGAAAACCCGGTGTTATACCTCAATGACCAGGACGGCGTCGACCGCCGCGACCGCCGCAAAATGCTTGATAAACTGGCCGAGTTGAATGAATTGTCGTACAAAGAGTTCGGCGACCCTGAAATAAGTACCAAGATACAGCAATACGAAATGGCCTACCGGATGCAATCCGCAGTGCCTGAAATAATGGATATATCTAAAGAACCTGATGATATTGTGAAAATGTACGGGCCGGATTGTTTGGTTCCGGGAACTTATGCTGCAAATTGCCTGCTGGCGCGCAAGCTTTCGGAAAACGGCGTTCGGTTTGTGCAGTTATACCATCAAGGCTGGGACCAGCACAATAACCTGCCGCAGGAAATGGCCGGGCAGGCTAAGGATGTTGACCAGGCCTCAGCCGCACTGGTTACCGACCTTAAACAACGCGGCCTGCTGGACGAAACTTTAGTGATCTGGGGCGGTGAATTTGGCCGTACCAATTACAGCCAGGGGAAACTGGAAAAAGCCAATTACGGCCGCGACCACCATCCACGCTGTTTCAGTATCTGGATGGCAGGCGGCGGCATTAAACCTGGTATGGTTTATGGCGAATCGGATGAGTTTGGGTATAACATTATAAAAGACCCGGTGCATGTGCATGATTTTCATGCCACAATACTCAACCAATTAGGCATAGATCATAAGAAATTGACATTCAAAAGCCAGGGCAGAAGATACCGCTTAACGGATGTAGCCGGGAATGTGGTGAAGGGGATATTAGTGTAATTAAAAAGAAATGGAAAGAAGAAAATTCATCAAACAAACCGCTGTTATTTCGGCAGGTGTTTTTATTGCAAAGGACCTGTTTGCAAAAAACGACGGGCCGGTTTACGGGCATGGCAATATGCGTTACCGGATGGATAAGGATTGGAGCAAAGCCGACCCGATGAAAAACCCTGTGAATGATTGCCACGAAATGGTGCAGGACAAAAAGGGGCGCATTTTGCTGCTGACTAATGAAACAAAAAACAATGTGCTGATCTATAACAAGTCCGGCAAGTTGCTGGATACCTGGGGGCATGAATTCCCGGGTGCACACGGCTTAACATTGGTGAACGAAAACGGCGAGGAGTTTCTTTTTATTACCGATACGGTAAAGCACCAGGTTTATAAAACCACCATAGACGGCCGCATATTGCTAACCATTGACGTGCCGCTGGAAACCGGAGCTTATAAAAAAGCCGAAGAGTTTATCCCCACAGAAACCACAATAGATACCAACGGCGATATTTTTATTGCCGACGGTTACGGGGCGCAATATACTATGCACTATGATAAAAATGGCAAACTGATAAACTTTTGGGGCGGCAGAGGGGATGGCGATGCACATTTTGATAATGCCCACGGGATATTGATAGATCGTCGCAAACCAACGCCAACCCTGCTGATAACCGACCGTACCCGCCATTGCTTTAAGCGCTTTAGCATGGACGGTAAATTGCTCGATATTATTAAGCTGCCCGGCGCATGCGTTTGCCGCCCTGTAATTAAAGGGGATCATTTATACGCCGCGGTGCTGCGTTCTCCGGAACTGGCTAATGCTGATTCGGGCTTTGTTACAATTTTAGATAAGGACAATAAAGTGGTATCGAACCTGGGAGGAACCGAACCTGTGTACAGGGATGGCGTATTGCAACCCATGGCCCAGGCCGATAAAATATTTTTGAACCCCCATGATGTTTGTGTTGATGACGACGAAAATCTGTATGTCGCACAGTGGGCGTCGGGCAAGGTTTACCCTTATAAATTTACAAGGGTGTAATTGAAAAGGTTTTTTACCGCAAAGGAAGTGCAGGAAGCAAGGGATGCCAATCAGAAATTTTGTAAAGGCATCTGTTTCATGCATAATAATCTTTTTTAAACCTAATGCCTCGTAGAGGCAACCCGTTTGTAGCAAGAAAAACGAAAAGAAAAATTGCCCTGTTAGGGGTTACCCAATAGTCAGTATGTCTGTGTTAAAGTTTAGAATCGATATTCATATAATTAGATGATAAAAACCAGTTACAAAGTTTTTGCAGAGAACCTGCTATTTGCCCTCAATATATTTATCATCTTTTCCCTGTTGTTTGTCGGGAGCATCGTTATCCCGCAATGGCTGCAGCCCATAGGCAGATTGCACCCGCTGATCATCCACTTCCCGATAGTGTTGCTGATTATGGCCATGCTGCTGGAATTTTTCAGGTTTAAAGATAGCTTCCGGGCCGAAAAACTATACAACGATTTTACTGCCTGGTTGTGGTTATCAGGAGCGTTATTTGCGGCACTTACAGCTATTATGGGGCTTTTTCTGTCGAAAGAACCAGGTTACGACGGCGACATCATCCAATGGCATAAATGGTTCGGTGTAATTGTTGTTTTTGTTTCATCCATTATTTACCTGTGCCGGAATGCAGGATGGTACAGTCAGAAAATTGCCCGTTCGGGCGCAGGCGGTATGGTGCTTTGTTTGGTTATTGCAGGTCATTTCGGCGCTGACATTACCCATGGCGATAATTTTATTTTAGCCCCGGTTTGGCATCCTGAAAAGAAATTAGCGCCCATTGACAAGGCGCTGGTTTTCCGCGATGTGGTGGAACCTGTTTTTGAAAGCAAATGCAATGGCTGTCATAACCCCGGTAAAAGCAAGGGCGGCTTAATACTGACAGATGAGAAATCTTTGTTAAAAGGCGGAAAAGACGGCAAACTTTTTGTTGCCGGGCAACCGCAACTGAGCCTGCTGCTGCAACGCATTCATACGCCCGAAGGCGAAAAAAAGCACATGCCGCAATCCGGGAAACCGCAATTAACCGCCGATGAGATGGCTATAATTTACCTGTGGATAAAAGAAAATGCATTGTTCAATAAAAAGGTGATCGATCTGCCGGCAAACGATTCCCTCCGTCTGTTGGCAGCCAATTATTTAAAACCGGCAGAAGCGACCGAAGAACAATATGATTTCGCTGCTGCGGATGACAAACTCATCAAAAAACTCAATAATAACTACCGGGTCATCTACCCCTTAGCGCAGGAATCGCCCGCGCTTGGGGTGAACATCTACAATAAAAAAACCTATCAGCCTAAAATGCTGGAGGAATTAAGCGAAATAAAAAAGCAGGTAGTAACCCTCGACCTCAGCAAAATGCCTGTAAAAGATGCTGAAATGAAGACCATCGCGCAGTTCGAAAACCTGCGTGTGCTAAATCTCAACTTCACTGACGTAACCGGGAGTAATTTAAAAGTTTTAGCATCACTTAAATATTTGAGGACGCTTTCACTGGCGGGCGCCAGGTTAGATCATGAGGCTATAAAGCAGATCAGTTCCATAAAAAGCCTTACAAAGGTAGCCTTATGGGATACCGGTTTGCCAGACAATGAAATTGCAGAACTGCAAAAGAGCAATAAGAACATCGATTTTATAAAAGGATTTAAGGATGATGGCAAACCGATTAAACTGAATGATCCGCAGGTAAGAAACACGAGTTTTGTATTTACAAAACCGATACAGCTGGATTTGGGCCACCCTATAAAAGGGGTTGAGATTCGCTATACCACCGATGGGACTGATCCTGATAGTATCAAAGGAGTGGTGTACAAACCCGGAATAATGATTGCACAAAATACAAGTATAAAAGCCCGGGCCTATAAACCGGGCTGGTACGGGAGCGACATCGTTCAGGCGAATTTTTATAGAAGCACTTACACGCCCGATAGCATCAGCTTTATTAATGGTCCCAACTCCAAATATAGTGGAGACGGTGCGAAAACGCTGATAGACAAAGATCTTGGCGGCAACAACTTTGGCAATGGCAAGTGGGTAGCTTCGCAAAAGGACCTGGTGGTTTATATGCAATTTGCAAAACCGGTTGACATCCATACCATAACCTTAAATTGCATGCGCAATATTGGCAGCCAGATATTTTTGCCCATAGGCATAGAAATATGGGGCGGTACAGATGCCGCCCATTTGAAGTTATTAAGCAGGGCAAACCCGGCGACGCCCAAAAAAGATGATCCGTTTACGGTGAAAGGAATGGATTGCAATTTAGCTGACGCACACCCTTTAACCTGCTTAAAGATCATAGCAAAACCAATACAAAACCTCCCTTCATGGGACCCGGTAAAAAAACAGCCCGGATGGGTATTTATAGATGAGATATTTTTAAATTAAGCACTTTGCGGTAAATTTAACCACAAGCAGGGTAAGGAGATAAGGGAGAAAAATTGCATCTTTATCAATCCAAGTTTACATCACAATGACCAACCGCAGATCCTTCATCAAAAACTCCAGCCTGCTGGCTTTATCATTACCATTAATAAAAAGCAATCTTTTTGCCGCCCCAAACCAAAAGCAATTACCCGCAATCGGCATCCAGCTGTATATGGTGAAGGAGGATATGGCAAAAGATCCTGCCGGTACATTAGCCCGGCTCGGTAAAATGGGCTATACCCAAATTGAAAGCTACGGCAGTGATAAGGGAATTTTTTGGGGGATGACCAGCAAAGAATTCAATAAGCTGGCGCAAGGCAATAGTTTAACACTGATCTCCAGCCACTATGCAGGCAACGCGGAAGGATTTGAAAAAACTGCTGCAGAGGCTGCTGAGATCGGGATGAAATATTTGATCTATCCCTGGAAAGGCCCTCAAAAAACCATAGATGATTTTAAAAAAATAGCCGACGAATTTAACAGCTATGGCGCCATTTGCCAGAAAAACGGTTTAAACTTTGCCTATCACCCGCACGCGTATCCCTATAAACCGGTTGAAGGACAGTTGCCGATAGACGTTTTGCTTGCTTATACCGACAAGGAGTTTGTTGACTTCGAGATGGATTTTTATTATACCGTTACCGAAGGCCAGGACCCGGAGGCTTATTTAAAAAAGTATCATCCCCGTTTTCGCCTATGCCATATACGTGATGTTTTGAAGGCTCGTTTACCGGCAGGCAGCGAAGGTGAACCGGCCTGCGATTTGGGGCAGGGGATAATTAATTATCCGCATTTGCTTTCCACCGCGCTGGATAATGGCATGCAATATTTTTTTGTCGAGCAGTCGCGTTTTTTTAAGGAAACGCCCCTGCAAAGCGCTAAAATAAACCTCGATTATTTAAAAAATATCAAATTAACATAAACCAAAACAGGATGCATGAAGCGGCTTTAAAAAAAAGGATCAGGCTATGGCTGCTGTTTTTCATCACCGGCCTTGCGTTGAGCGGTATCACCGCATTCCCTATTGAAACGGAACTCGGTTTTTTATCGCGTCATTCCGGCGCATTCCCATCCGTTTTGGGCAACTGGATCAATACTATATATGCTGCGGTAAAAACAACCAATTTACATTACCCCTATTTAAGCTATGGCACCGATTGGCTTGCCTTTGGTCACCTGGTAATTGCAACAGCTTTTATAGGACCTTTAAAAGACCCGGTAAAAAATATATGGGTTATACAATTTGGGATGATCGCCTGCCTGATGGTTTTTCCGCTGGCATTTATTGCCGGGCTTATCCGCAGCATCCCTTTTTACTGGCGCCTTATAGACTGCTCTTTTGGCATTTTCGGCATTTTGCCGCTTTATGTTTGCTATGAGGACATAAAGAAACTGGAGAAATTGCAAAAATTACCGTAGGGGCGACTGTATGGCAGTGTTAATAAGTCAAGGAAATTTAATTCTCCGCCAATGCTTTTTAGCCCCGCCCAAACGGCAATGATCATGAACACCTGTAAAAAACCAAAAAGTAGAGAATAGTCCTCCCCGCCGGTTGGCGGGAGGACTTAAAAAAAATCAACACGTGCGCAGTTAAAGTCTCTCCGCCAGCTGGCGGAGGAGACCTGCCTGCCGGACAGGCAGGTTTAGAGGGGGCTAAATCGCGGGGTTTTAATTAAAGTGACGCTAATTCCGGCGCATCCCTGTGGTGAAAACGGTTTGGATTTATTGTTTTAACCAGGTTTGATGCTGTAAGATTTGTAGTGTTTAAAAAAGATGAGCGGTCGGTTTGCAGGCTGGCCTGATCTGCGGTGCCTGAAAGATCGGCTTTTGCATGGTTGTATAAAGTAATGTTAGCCGAAACTGCGTCTATATCCAATTGTGCCGAAGCTTTGTCGTATAATTTTACATCAAGCTCGATAGCTGAAAGTTTTCCGAAAGATTTTACGTCCGAATTATCATATACTTCGAGTTTAGAAAGCTCGCTGGCGGTTACCCAAACTATTAGCTTTTGCGCCGAATAAGATGAAATACGCAATATGCCGTTTTCGTTCTGTACCAGGGCGCTTTCTGCATAATAGCTGTTGTAAACTTTTACCTGGTCTGCTGTGCCGTCTGATAAGTAAAGTTCAACATTGCCGTGTACCTCTATCTGGCTGATCTTGCTGACATCGGTTAAAACGGTGCTAACTTCTGCTTTAGTCCCTGTTGCTGCTTTTGCTGACTGGCTGATGCCGAATACTGTTGAAAGTGCGATTGCGATGGTTAAAATTGTTGTTTTCATTTTCTTAATATTTTAGTGTTGAGTTTGTGTTTCTTAATTTCAATGTCCAAAACAACAAGCTTTTTCCTGATCTGAAAAATGAAATAGACCATCAGTTTAACCGAATAGACAGAGGCCGGAATTCAGTCTGCAAATGGTATTTTACTGATAATGAGACAGTTTAAAACAGATTAATAGGCTAAAACCGGCTCCTTATCGGTGTAAATTGGGCGGTGGTCGGTTAATTACTGTGTCTGAATCAGAATTTACAGAATTTTAGAATTTTCAGAATAATAGAATTTAAAATGGGCAGCATATTAACAAGTTAAATCTTAGTAAATTAAATTCTGTTAATTCTAAAATTCTGTAAATTCTGATTCAGACATTTAAAATAC
>JBIOHE010000155.1:0-9831 GCA_044448725.1 Sphingobacteriales bacterium
TTATAAAATATACGATTGCCGGGCTGGGGGTTGTGTGGATAGCCTTCTACCTTATAAAACCCTACCTTGACAGGGATGAAAAAATACAGATGCTTGAATTCAGGAAAACCATCACTAATCAAACCCTGCCGTTGCGCTTACAGGCTTATGAGCGTTTGGTTTTATTTATTGAGCGTATAAATCCCGCCAATATGCTGCTCCGCATGAATGCTACTGCCTACAGCGCCCACGAATTGTACGGCTTGATTGCGGAGGATATCCGCAACGAATATCAGCACAATATCACGCAGCAAATTTATGTGAGCAGCCGTGCCTGGGGTGTTATAAAACATGTTAAAGAAGATACGCTCGGCATTGTAAACAGTGCTGTAAGATCATTACCCGAAACAGCGACAGGCCTCGACCTGAGTAAAACCATACTTGGCCATTTAGCCCGGCTGGAAGATAACCCTTATGAACTTGGGGCCAGTATGCTGAGGAAGGATTTGGAGGAACTTTTTTAAAAGATATGCCCGGAAAGAAATTTACAACCACCTCTGGTATTGAGATTAAGGAAGTTTATTGCAGGCCGTCTGCCATGAACGAGCTTCCGGGGGAATTTCCGTTTACCCGCGGGATACAGAAAGATATGTACCGCGGCAAACCCTGGACCATGCGCCAGTACGCCGGGTTTTCAACTGCCGAAGAATCGAATAAGCGCTACCATTACCTGTTAAGTCAGGGTACCATGGGCCTGTCCGTGGCTTTTGACCTGCCCACACAGATTGGTTACGACTCAGATCATGAACTTGCCGATGGGGAAGTCGGCAAAGTGGGTGTAGCTATTGATTCGTTAAAGGATATAGAGATTTTGTTTGATGGTATTGAGCTGAAAAACATTACCACCTCAATGACCATTAATGCCACCGCACCTATATTATTGGCGATGTATATTGCGCTGGCAAAAAAACAGGGTGCCGGCCTGAAACAATTATCAGGAACTATCCAGAATGACATATTAAAAGAGTACGCCGCGCGCGGTACATATATATACCCGCCTGCAGCATCGATGCGGCTGATTACCGATGTGTTTGAATATTGCAGTAAAGAGGCGCCCAAATGGAACACCATTTCCAT
The DNA here is from genome assembly GCA_044448725.1 of Sphingobacteriales bacterium. Taxonomy (GTDB): domain Bacteria; phylum Bacteroidota; class Bacteroidia; order Sphingobacteriales; family Sphingobacteriaceae; genus Mucilaginibacter. Next base: position 1,117 of record JBIOHE010000155.1, read on the forward strand.
ATCAGGGTATCATATCCGGGAAGCGGGCTCCACTGCGGTACAGGAACTTGCCTTTACCCTGGCAAATGGCAAAGCCTATTTAAAAGCAGCCATGGATAAAGGACTCGACATTAACGTGTTTGGAAAAAGATTATCCTTCTTTTTTAATTGCCACAATAATTTTTTTGAAGAGATCGCCAAATTCAGAGCTGCACGGCGCATGTGGGCGCATATTACAAAGGACTTAGGGGCGACAGATCCCGGCGCTCAAAAACTGCGCTTTCATACCCAAACCGGCGGATCGACCTTAACTGCGCAGCAGGCTATGAACAATATTGTAAGGGTAACTACCCAGGCATTGGCAGCCGTGCTGGGCGGTACGCAATCCCTGCATACCAACGGATATGACGAGGCTATCTCGCTGCCAACAGAGGCCGCTGCTAAAATTGCCCTGCGCACCCAGCAGATCATTGCGTTTGAAAGCGGCGTAACCGATACGGTTGACCCTTTGGCAGGTTCTTATTTTATTGAAGCGCTGACTGACGAACTGGAAAAAGCAGCGCAGGCCTATATCGATAAGATTGATGCCATGGGTGGTGCGGTAAAAGCAATTGAACAGGACTATATCCAGCAGGAGATTGCTGCATCCGCCTATCAGTACCAGAACGATATAGAAAGCGGCGAGAGGATAATAGTAGGGGTAAACCGTTTCACTGAATCCGAAGGGCCGGCAATCAATGTTTTCCGCGTGGATGATTCCATCCGTAAAATGCAAACAGAAAAAATTGCGCTCTTAAAATCTGCAAGGGACAACAATGCTGTTAAAAACTCGCTCGACCAATTAGGCCACGCGGCAAAAGGGGAGCAAAATCTAATGCCTTTTATCCTGGCCGCAGTTGAAAACTATGCCACATTAGGTGAAATTGCTGATGAGCTACGAAATGTCTTTGGCGAGTATTGAGAAATTCAACGGGTAATTGAACTTAAAACCAGGATGTGCCCGGAAAACCATTGGCTGTTGTGCCGGGTATTTTATTTTTCAACAAATCTTAAAACAATTTTCATTTCTTAACCATTGATAATAAACGGTATTGCTTTAAATGGAAACCCAGGCATCAATTTTAAAAAAATGGATAAATAGTTAATATTTTATTGAAATAATTAAAACGGGGAAAAATAAGGGATTTTTTTGTGCGAAATGTAATGTTTTTGATTTAATATCCACAATATTTCACCTTAATAAATTGTAAATTTATTTCAACAAAAAGTTAAAATTTAATTTTTTTATCCGCTTTTTTTATGAATATTCGATGTTCCGTAGCGGCGACAAAGAAGTGTCGCTGTGGGGTTGGAAATCAATATTTTAATAAAATCTATATGGAAAAAACTTGTACTACTGTTTGGAATAGCTGCCTTCAAATCATAAAAGATAACATTCCCGCACAAAGCTTTAAAACCTGGTTCGAGCCAATAAAAGCTTTAAGGATGGAAGGAAGTGTTTTGACCATTCAGGTACCAAGTTTGTTTTTTTACGAATGGCTGGAAGAACACTATGTTGGGTTACTCCGGAAAACCATTAAAAAGCAATTAGGCGAAGACGGTCGTTTGGAGTATAATATAGTTGTTGAACAATCATCATCAAGCAAGCCATATACTACCAATATTCCGTCGAACGGTAATGGTGCCGAATCAAAAAACCAGTCTATGCCAATACCCATTTCAATTAATAAGGACATAAAAAACCCTTTTGTAATACCGGGATTAAAGAAACTGAACGTTGATCCGCAACTTAACCGCAACTATACCTTCAGTAATTTTGTTGAAGGCGATTGCAATCGTTTGGCACGTTCGGCGGGTTATGCCGTTGCTGCAAAACCAGGGGGCACATCTTTTAACCCTTTAATGATTTACGGCGGCGTAGGTTTGGGGAAAACCCACCTTGCCCAGGCCATCGGCAACGAAATAAAACAAACACTGCCAGACAAACTGGTATTGTACGTATCGTGCGAGAAATTTACCCAGCAGTTTGTTGACGCCCTGAAACACAATAATATTAATGATTTTGTGAATTTTTATCAGGCTATTGATGTGCTCATCATGGATGACGTGCATAATTTTGCCGGTAAGGAAAAGACACAGGATTTCTTTTTCCATATTTTCAACCACCTGCACCAATCAGGCAAGCAGGTAATTATTACTTCGGATAAAGCGCCGAAAGACCTTGCCGGTTTGGAAGAACGCCTGCTTTCGAGGTTTAAATGGGGCCTTTCGGCTGATTTGCAGATCCCTGATCTGGAAACAAGGATGGCTATCCTGAAAAACAAAACCTACCAGGATGGCATTGAATTGTCAAACGATGTAATTGAATACGTTGCACACAACATCGACAATAATGTACGTGAACTGGAGGGTGCAATGGTTTCCCTTCTGGCGCAATCAACTTTGAACCGTAAGGAGATCGATTTGAACCTGGCCAAGCAGATGCTGAAGAATTTTGTGAAAAATTCGTCCAAAGAGATCTCAATGGAATTCATCCAGAACCTGGTTTGTGAATATTTTGAGGTGCCGATAGAGATGGTGAAGTCTCAAACCCGCAAACGCGAAATTGTACAGGCAAGGCAAATCTCCATGTACCTTGCAAAAGCGCATACCAAAAGCTCGCTAAAGTCAATTGGCCATTTCTTTGGGGGCCGCGACCACTCTACAGTGATCTATGCCTGCCAGACAGTTGAAGATTTGATTGATACCGATAAGAAATTTAAAGGGTATGTAGCTGATATTCAGAAAAAATTAAAGATGTCGTAAAAGATCTTAAATAAAAACAGATAACGGCCCTGCATTTTTTTGCGGGGCTTTTTATGCCGAAAAATTAGGGTCAGATGTATTGCTGTATCACCTGCTGTAGTTGCGCAGCCTGTATCACGCCGCTTTGCCGCCATTTGCTTGCGCCGTTTTTAAATATAATCAGCGTGGGTACGCTTTGCACCCTGTAAGCTTCGGCAGCCGAGGGGTTTTTGTCGATATCAATTTTGATGATGGTTACTTTATCGCCCAGCGCATCTTTTACCTGCTTTAATATCGGCGGCATCATTTTACACGGCCCGCACCACTCCGCCGAAAAATCAACAAGTACCGGTTTGTCTGATGCAATGATCTCCTGGAAATTTGCCATAATTAATAGGTTTACAACAAGGTAACGAATGGTAAAGTAAAAGGTTTATTTTATTATCTGAAATGAGCATGGTCATTTTTCAAAAAAAATATTTGTATCTTCAAATGTGGATTTAACAGCCATTAACCCTTTTACAATATGTCAAACCTGTACGAACCTTCGGGCAAGCAACGGATACAATCCATAGATATTTTGCGCGGTGTTATTATGCTGATAATGGCGCTTGACCATTGCCGCGACTTTTTCCATAACGGCGGAGCTTTCAGCGATCCTACCAATATGGCCACCACTACCCCGATATTATTTTTTACCCGTTGGATCACTCATTTTTGCGCACCGAACTTTGTTTTTCTGAGCGGTATATCGGCGTACCTCGCAGGCACCCGCCGAACCAAAAGCGAATTAAGCAGTTTCCTTATAAAAAGAGGCATTTGGCTTGTGTTTATTGAAGTGGTGATTCTCACCTTCGCGTTTTCTTTAAATCCCTTTTACAATTTTGTTATCCTGCAGGTTTTATGGGTGATAGGTGTAAGCATGATCATCCTCGGCCTGCTGGTGAAGGCCCCCTTAAAAGTAATTGCTATTATCGGTGCGCTGATCTTCTTCAGCCATGATATATTGGATTACCTGCAATTACCTAAAACAGGCGTTGAGGCTGATTTAATAAAGCTGTTCTTTACCGCTAAGGGCACAGTATTCCAGCTTAATCAGTCCCGTTATATATTTGATCTGTATGCCCTTATCCCGTGGACGGGTGTAATGCTGCTGGGTTATGTTTTTGGCTCGCTGTATCAATCATCATTTGACCAGCAACGGCGGAAGAAAATATTGCTTTATACCGGCCTGGCTACCCTTTCCTTGTTCGTGGTTTTAAGGTACTTTAATATTTATGGTGACCCTGCACCCTGGTCGGTACAGCGCAATGGTGTTTTCTCGTTCATGTCGTTTTTAAACGTCAGCAAATACCCGCCGTCGTTATTGTACTCCTGTTTAACAATCGGAGTAGGGTTGGTCGTACTATCGCTTACCGAGCATATCCAAAACCGGCTTAAGGCTATTTTTGTGATTTATGGTAATGTGCCCTTCTTTTATTATGTATTGCATTTTTACATCATCAGGGCATTGAGTATTATCGTGTTTTTTGCACAGGGCTACGGTACCAACCAGATTGTTGCGCCAGGGAGGCCTTTTTTATTCAGTCCGCCAAATTTTGGGTTTCATTTGGGCGGCGTTTACCTGGTATGGCTGTTTGTAATTGCGTCGCTGTATTTCCCCTGCCGTTGGTTTAGTAAGTACAAAAAAACGCATAACCAGTGGTGGCTAAGTTATTTGTAGGATTTTGGATCAACCCGCTGTCCACCGTGTTGTAAGAAATCACGCCGAAATATAAAAACAGCGCCGTTAGGTGCCAGGGAAATCGCTTTTAAAAAAGGAGGCACCTTCGGAGCCCCAAAATGCGTGATCGTTCTCTATAAACAGGATGCTCCTGCGGAGCGATAAGCGCTTGAACGCCACGACTCCAGTGGAGTCGCGTGTTTATAGATCAGAAAAATGGAAAATTCAGGCTCCAGAAGAGCCTCCTTGGGATTTCAATGTTTTAAAAGCGATTTCCCTGCGTTAGGTGCGAAATATTGGTAGATAATATTAAAAAGGATTTAGCGTGCCCTCGGCACGGAACGAACGAAGCGGCATTAGCGCCAATGCATGGCCGGGTTAGGTACCTACGGCACACAAGGTCGGGCTGGTCGATATTTCTACCAATATTGGACCCCGAATGGGGTCTAATCAACTAATTTAACAACCCTTTAGCTTCATTTGAGCTTCTTTTTAATGCGTTTGGACTGCTAATTTTCCTCCGTCACCTCAAAGTCCGCCAGTAAATTAATATTGGGATCAACCTTTATTGCCGTAGGTTTTCCGCTCACCTTAAATACCGCGTCAGTGCTTTTTCCCTTTACCTGAACGGTAAACAACTGCTGACCTATCAGGATTTCTAAAGGAAATTCAGACAGGTCGTTTTGTTTTTGGATCACATTCAATTCAACCGCACTGGCAGCGGCATTGTATTTCCAGCTGATGCTTAACCGGGGATGGCCGGGAGTATAAAGCCATTGTTTGAAAAATTGTTTCAGGTTTTGGCCGCTTGTTTGTTCCATAACTTTACGGAAATCATCGGTGCCGGCGTTGCGGCCATTGTATTTTGCATAGTAATTCCGGATACCTTTCCAGAATAAGGCATCGCCCAATTTTTTGTGGAGTATATGTAAAACCCAGCCGCCTTTTTGGTAACTGTTGGCATTAAGCAACTGCATAAAATTGCTTTTAACTGCGGTATCAACAACAGGGGTGAGCCTTTTCTTTTCGAACCTGAAAACGGTGGCCCTGTTTGTAATAAGGCGCTTTTTTAAAGTATCCGGGCCATATTTATTTTCGAGGTAAACATTGGTCATATAGGTAGCGAAGCCTTCGCTCAGCCATAAGTGGGCAAAGCTTTTTTCGCTGGCCGCGTCGCCAAACCACTGGTGGGCAATTTCGTGGGCCATCAGTTCTTCGATGCCTCCGTCGGTTACCGAATTTTCAAAATAAAATATAGCACCCGCATTTTCCATGCCGCCAAAAACGGTTTTTGATTGCACATTGGCTAATTTTTTATAAGCATAAGGGCCAATTTTTTTGATGTAAAAACGCAATATCTCTTTTGCAACGGCATAGCTTTTAAACCCGGCGGTTTTACTTTCGGGGAAAACATAAGTATAAACGGGGATCTTGCCCACATCGCCGGTATGGTCAATGGCAAACTCAGCCACACCAATCACCATTACTTTTGTAGGCAGTTGGGCGGTTTCCGTCCAGTGGGTTAGTTTTAAATGATTGGGCAGCAGTGTTTCCCCTGTTTTTAAGCCATTGGCCACCACCTGGTAATGATCAGGCGCGGTAACTACGAAATCAACCGAGGCTTTGTCGGCCGGGTAATCGGCGCAGGGTAACCAGTTATGCGCCCGGTTTGGCCAGTTGTCGCCAAAAAAGGTGCGGTGCCCGAATTCGTTTTTTGAAATGATGAGCCCGTCTGCCGGAATCCCCTGGTAAGTAATGGTATAACTATGCAGGCTGTTCATTTTTGCACCGGTATTGATATGCACAACGTCACTATCCTGTACAAAAGCAATCTTTTTGCCGCCCCCGGTTACTGCCGATACCAGCATCCCCTTCCCCTTGCTGTTTGTTTTAATTAGATTTAGCGCAAAGCCCGGTACATCCTTCAAAAATTTAATCTTAACCGTGGCCTTTCCCTTAATAGTATCGTTTGTATCATTAAGCTGAATCGCGAAATCATAATGCTGTACATCAATCGCCGGGAACTGAATTTGTGCTTTTGCCGAAAAGCTGCACAAAAGGATGAAAACTAGCTGAACTGCCGGTTTTATCGATTTATTGATTTTGCTGATTTTTTTTATCATCATACTAAGATAATTGGTTGACGGTTTGTGCCCGTTAGTCTTTTGGTTTGTGCGGGTTTGCCTTTTAAAGAGCCATCGGCTCGAAATATTTTGTAGCAACGGGTTTTAACCCGTTGAACATGAAGCCCCAATAATAAGAGTGCTGTAGGCACGATCCATTTTTAATCATTAGTTTGGCTGCTTTTATATGGGTCGTCCGCCCATTGGCGGATCTCAATGGTTTCCTTGTTGTCTTTTCAACGGATTAAAATCCGTTGCTATAATATTTATCGAAGCTACGCTTCTTTTTGAGCCAAAAAAAAGCACATTTTTATCATCATATTAACAATGTTTTCTAAAGATTTCCGATAGCTATCGTGATGAATTGTTAACCCACACAAATCGTCAACCAAAATAACACTGCTTCTGTTAACTGAACCATCATCACGCTTTTGACTTTCGACTCAAGACTTCCGACTCCGGACTTAGGACTTCCAACTCCCCATCACTTCCACCTGAAACTTTTTATCATCAAATCCACATCCTGTTTTACAAACGTGAGTACCGGCTGTATAGAATCAAGGCGGGGTTCGGTATTAAAATAGAGGGCGCCACGAATATAGTTTTTGGTGCTGTCGGTCAGGTAAAATTGCACCGACGATGCAGCATTGCCTTCAACGGAATAATAAATACCGTAAACCTTTTTTGCCGGATAACTGATTACCCCTTCATCAATGCCGGTAGCTTTTACGGTGTGTTTAAAGCTTAGCTTGTGCGCGTCTTCCACCAGTTCATTAAATTCTTTTTTCGACTGTATCGGTTCGTAGCTTAAATGTAAGGTGCCGTTAAACTGGGTAAACTGCATGTTCAGCCAGCAGGGTTTTGCATCAGCCTTTTTATCGGGTTCAACAACCGCGTATTTGGGATAAATAAAAGTAAAAGGACAGGTCGTATTATACACCTGGTATTCTTTTTTCGGGAAAATTATCCTGAAATAGCCCCTTGGTTTTGGCGAATAATCATGGTTGCCGCCGCAGGATGCAAAAAACACGGCGGTAATGATCAGTATGATGATTTGCTTCATTGATTTTTCTCCTGTTGGTTCCAGATCTCCCATGACCTTTCGGCCTGCAATACTAACATTTCATAACCGTTTTTTATAACTGCACCCTGTTCTTCGCCTTTTTTTAAAAATAAGGTTTTTTCAGGGTTATAAATAAGGTCGTACAATAAATGTTCATTGCTTATACCCTCGTAGGGTATCGGCGGACATTCCCCAATGTTTGGCGAAGTACCAACCGGCGTAGTATTGATGATGAGTTTATGCTGCTCAATATCCGCAACGGTTAAATCATCAAACAACAAATTACCGGTAATTGCCTTGCGGGTAACCACTTTAAAGGCGATGCCCAGTTTTTGCAATACACATTTAACGGCCTTTGCCGCGCCGCCGTCGCCCAGCACCAAAGCCTGCTGATGCCGGCTTTTTAACAAAGGCCTTAACGACATTTCGAAACCGTAAATATCCGTATTAAACCCTTGGAGCTTTAAGCCTTGTATTTTACCTGCTTCGCCCGGGTTTGCCGCACTGATGCGGATGCAATTTACCGCTCCGGCAGTTTTGGCATTTTCTTCAACCCAATCGAGGTATTGTAAAACCGGTAACTTATAAGGTATGGTAACATTAAGACCGCAAAGACCAGGATTGTTATTTATCAAGGCTGGCAGATCAGTGATCTGTTCAATCGGGAAAAGGTGGTATTCGGCGTCCGTGATTTTTTCCTCCTCAAACTTATTGCCGAAGTATTTTTTTGAAAAAGAATGTGAAAGCGGATAGCCGATTAAACCGTAGTGTTTCATTGTTTTTGTTATGCTATTGGCGTTTTTAGGGGCAATGAATTAACACCTTATCTATTCATCGTCCCCCCAAAACTTTCCGGCTGTAATATTAGGAAGAAAAGGAGATAGTTGGAGGTGGTATTTTTGATGGTTATAGGGTTGGGCTGATGGGGTGGTGTTTTGTCTGAACCATGAATTTTTACTGTTTGATTTTTTTTCTTAAATTTCAGCCAAAAATAAACACTTTGAAACACCTTATCGTTCTCGCTACATTGGTATGCCTTGCAA
>JBIOHE010000156.1:0-9823 GCA_044448725.1 Sphingobacteriales bacterium
ATATTTATCTCTCCAATATCACTCTTATTATAATCGTTAAATCCGTCATTGTTACTGAATTTGAATTCGTTGTTCCCCATGGAGAGATGCAAGAACATGTTTTTAGATTTCAAATAAATCTTTATTATGAAAAATAGTGAATAAAAACCCAGCAGGAGGATTAGCGATGAAAATGATAAAAATATAATTTTGAATAGAATTGGACCATCTAATGAAATCAATAAGGTCATTGGAATTGCCATCATTAATAATGCTAAAATCGTTAAAAATAGGCGAAAAAAATACTTGGATACGCTTATTGAATAATCAAAGGATGCATTTTCCAGATGATTTTTTGCGCCCAAACTGAAAATATTTTTTTCAAATTTTTGCAAATCAATTTCACCGTTGAAGAAGTTAGTTACCGTTGAGTAAACATGTTCAAGATCAGGCGCATGATATTCATAAAGATGATGGTCGCAATCGAAATAGTACAGGCAAAACTTACCGTTAAAATAAAGCCCTGCTTTTAAATAGTTGCCGTATTCATCCTGTGTAGTTACCGAAGGCCCTGTTAGCTGGACATCAACGCCTCTTTGTTCTTCCCAGGGAAAGCTTTTTATAAGTTCAATTGTTTGTTCAAGGCTTCTTACCTTTTCATCGGAATATTCGCCTTTTTCGTAGGTTTTGTATTGCAGTTTGGATATAAATTCGGGCATTTATGATTCGGGGATTAGATTGCTAAGCTAATATTTTTAATTCATCCCTGATTATAGCTCGTCTGATATGTGGTGTTTCTGTTTAATGTGTTGATTATCAATAACAATAAAAGCGTCATAGCGAGGAACGAAGCAATCGCTGCACATGCAAATCAGTGAACCGGAGTGCAAGTTAAATGGCACGTTCCGCGTTTAGTCCAATAAGTAAAGCATCAATTTATTCCTCAATTAACTTGTTATACAAATCCATCCATTCAGGGTTCATTGAGGTAACCAATTTTATTTTGCTTTTCCTGTTGCCTCCTTTGATGGCTTTTTCGGTTGCAATTGCTTCCTGAATAGTTGTGTAGAAAAAGTAATAGACCAGTTTATCGCAATTGTATTTTGCTGTATAACTGTTCGGGTATGTTTTGTTTTTATGATCCCATATCCTGCCCGTTAAATCGGATGTTACACCTGTATAAAAGACGGTGTTTAATTTGTTGGTGGTAATATAAACGCAACCGCCTCTTTGAAAAACCATATTGCAAAATAAGAAAAATTATAGTTTGTTGCATGGCAAATGCAAATAATTTCTGTTTTTGGATACCGATTGGAGGGTTGGACGAAGGTCCTAAAATAGATTTCGGTTCGTTGATTTGCAAGTGCAGAGATTGCTTCGTTCCTCGCAATGACGGCGGGTTAGTAGGCTGGATGGACACAATAGTGTAGATGGTACGGGTAGTGATTCATCACTTATCCTTTGTGAGTTGCTCCGTCAGGTCAGCCCACTCTTCATCGGTAAAGGGTTCTATTGGCGGAGCATTTTCGAGTGCCTTAATAAGGGTTTCATTGTTTTTTCCAGATCGGCGGCCAAAGGCCGTAGCTCCGCCAGCTGCAAATATCTCTTCAGGTGTATATGACTTGTGGGTTTTAAATACGCCCCCATTTGCAGAAACTTTTGTTTTCATCGCGCTTTCCTCCTTTTACTTACAAAAGTAAGTAATTATTGTGTTTTTTATAAGAGTTGTCTGGTGTTTCTTTAGCCGGTAAAAAGATGGTTCAGGAATAATTTAATGTTTCGTCGCCACGTTCTGCAAATAAAACCGAACACTTGTACAATGGTCCCGAGTAAATTTCAGTTAATTGATTTGCAAGCGCAGAGATAGCCCGTTCCCCGCGATGACACTTTGGATACAGTTGTTAAGGAACCGCTTAGCCATTTCAGCCTTTTATCCTATACATTTTCTTCATGCTGTCACCCATCATCTTCACTGCCTGTTTTCCCGAAAAAATAAAAAAAGGTTGACGCAAAAAAATACGATCAGCGCAATGTCCACCGGGCGTTTGGAAAGAGGTAAAGGTTGCATTTTGGTTTTCAGTTGGTTATGAAGGTGAAGGTAACGAAAAAATTGCTTTTATTGGGCATTTTATTCCTAAGGAAATTTAAGTTAAAAAATGTATTTTTGTGTAGCTTCAATTCGGTAAAACAAGCTTTATGGAACTCATTTTAAAAACCAATAACGAAAATAGTATCGCTAAGATCATTGCTTTGGCAAAAAAGCTTAATGTTACTATAGAGCAGCGGAATAAGATGATTGACGATAAAAAAGAAAAAGAGGAGTTGAAAAATCGTATCCTAAACTTCAAAGCAGCAGGGCCTTCTTCTTTTGGAGATGCAAGGGAATGGGAGCGTAATGAAAGAAGTTAATTTAAATTATAACTATTTGCAATTCTCCTTTATAACATCAGCCGCGCGTTTGTTTCCCAACGATAAAGCCTTTTCAAAATCCGCACAAGCCCCCAACTTGTCATTTTTGTCAAGCTTTGTTGCTCCCCGATTTAAATAGGCTTCACTATTAACTGGATTTAATATGAGGCATTGATTAAAATCCGCTATTGCCCCTTCGTAATCTTTCAATAAGCTCTTATTGGTTCCTCTGTAAAGAAAGGCTAACTCAAAAGTTGGCTTTAGTTTTAATGCATTGTTAAAAGCTTCTATTGCTCCGTTATTATCGTTTAACGCAGCCTTTGAAATACCGATGTTAAAGTAAATATCTGCGTTGTTAGGGTTTAAGGCCAGAGCCTTTTCAAAGTCTGTTAGGGCATCTTTGGTTTTGCCCATGCGATTCTCAAGCCCTCCTCGATTAAGGTAAGATCTGTAAATATCTTGATTTAAGGCAATAGAAGAATTGTAATCGTCCAAAGCGCCCTCATTGTCACCCAATACAAATTTTGAGTATCCTCTATTATCAAATGCCATGGAAGACTTAGGGTTACTTGCAATGAATTTCGTATAATCTTCTATAGAGCCTTTTAAATCATTTAAGTGATATTTTACAAGGCCCCGGTAGAAATATGTTTTGTCGTAATCAGCATTGACAATAATTGCAGAATCGTAATCAGTAAGTGCGCCCTTGTAATCCTTTAATGTTTGTTTTTTGTATCCTTCTTTAAAATACTTAAATGACACTGTGGTATCCGACTGGCAAAAGGCGGTAAAAAAACAAAGTGAAAAAGATATAACTGTAAATAAGGTTTTAAGCATAAGACAAATATAGTGAATGTAACATTAAATCATTTGTTAACCGAAGACTTACGTAGTTTTGAAAACTACGTAAGTCTGTCCCTCTCCCAATCAACGAGAAAAAAACCTTTCACCCTTAACCTTTTACCTTTCACCTCCTCTGCTAAGCAGAAATCGCATTGATAATATCATATTGCGTAATGATCTCAATATTTCCCTGGCTTTCAACCAGTACGGCAATGTTATCCTTATTGATCATGGCTGAAATTTTATCGATTGACGTATTCAAATCAACAAAAGGGAAGGGAGCGGTGGTGATTTTGTTTACAGGCTGCGATTTTATCGACGGATTTTCGATCAGTGAATTTAATATATCGCTTTCGGTGATCTTGCCTATTACCATCCCTTTCTGGGTTACCGGGATTTGTGAAATATTGAGCGATTTAATGGTATTTATTGCCTCCAAAACCGTTTTTTCGCAATCAATGGTCACGATAGGCTGCTTATCCTTCATTTCGATAATGTGGCGGGCGGTGAGCTTTTCGTCTTTCAAAAATCCGCGGTCATGCAGCCAGTCGTCATTATACATTTTGCCCATGTAGCGTGAGCCATGGTCGGGGAATATAACGACCACTACATCGCCTTTTTTAAACCGGTCTTTCATCTGCAACACACCCGCCACTGCCGAACCTGTTGAGTTACCTGCAAAAATACCTTCCTTGCGGGCTATTTCTCGGGTCATCAGGGCGGCGTCTTTATCGCTTACTTTTTCAAAATGATCAATCAGGTTAAAATCAACGTTCCTGGGTAAAAAGTCTTCGCCGATACCTTCGGTGATGTACGGATAGATCTCGTTTTTATCAAGGATGCCGGTTTCCTTGTATTTTTTAAATACCGAGCCGTAGGTATCAATCCCTAAAACCTGTATCGCCGGATTTTTTTCCTTTAAGTATTTTGCAATGCCCGATATAGTACCGCCTGTCCCTACGCCTGCTACCAGGTGCGTGATCTTACCTTCAGTTTGTTCCCATATTTCGGGCCCGGTTTGCTCGTAATGCGCTTCGGAGTTTGATAAATTATCATACTGGTTTGGTTTCCATGAATTTGGCACTTCGCGCTCCAAACGGGAGGAAACAGAGTAATAGGAGCGCGCATCTTCCGGATCGACATTGGTGGGGCAAACAATTACCTCGGCGCCAAAAGCGCGCAGGGCGTCAAACTTTTCCTTTGATTGCTTATCGGTACTGGTGAAAATACATTTGTAACCTTTTATTACTGCCGCAATGGCCAAACCCATACCGGTATTGCCTGATGTGCCTTCGATAATTGTCCCGCCGGGTTTAAGTTTACCGCTTTTTTCGGCGTCTTCAATCATTTTAAGGGCCATACGGTCCTTTATGGAGTTGCCGGGGTTGGTTGTTTCTATCTTAGCCAAAACCGTTGCCGGAATGTCTTTTGTTACCTTATTTAATTTAACCAGGGGCGTATTGCCAATGGTTTCGAGTATATTGTTGTACCACATAGTGCTCAAAATTAACTTTCTTAAACGATATATTATGTGAATAGTTGATTAGCCTCACCTAAATCCTCTCCAAAGGAGAGGACTTGAACTTCGCTCTTCCTTAGAACGCTCTCCCCTGCCTGCCGGCAGGCAGGCTTGGAGAGGGCAGGGTGAGGCTAAAACTTTAAATGCTTCACCGTTAACCCATTATTGATCAGTTGCTTTAACGACTCAATACCTATTTTTAAATGGGTTTCAACATACTGCTCGGTAACACCGGAATCACTTTCGGCCGTTTTAACGCCCTCGGGGATCATCGGCTGATCTGAAACCAGCAGCAAGGCTCCTGTCGGGATCTTATTGGCAAAGCCTGTAGTAAATATGGTGGCTGTTTCCATGTCAATGGCCATTGCCCTCAGCTCTTTAAGGTATTTTTTAAACTCTTTATCATGCTCCCAAACACGGCGGTTGGTGGTATAGCAGGTGCCGGTCCAGTAATCACGGCCAAAATCGCGGATGGTTGTTGAAATAGCCTTTTGCAGGGCGAATGCAGGCAGGGCCGGAACTTCGGCCGGTAAATAATCGTTTGATGTACCCTCGCCCCTTATAGCTGCTATCGGCAATATCAGGTCGCCTACATTGTTTTTCTTTTTTAAACCGCCGCATTTACCCAAAAATATAACAGCTTTCGGGTGTATTGCAGTAAGCAGGTCCATTATAGTAGCCGCAACAGAACTGCCCATGCCAAAGTTTATAATGGTGATGCCGTTGGCTGAAACACTTTGCATGGGTTTATCAATGCCCATTATTGGCGCATCATCATTCCACAGCGAAAACAACTGAATATATTTTGAAAAGTTGGTGAGGATAATATACTTGCCAAAGTCTTCAATAGTGCGCCCGGTATAACGGGGGAGCCAGTTGGTGACAATCGCTTCTTTAGTTTTCAGGCCGGATGCCCGCGAACCTGTTACTTCTTTTATTTTCTTTTCCTTTTTATCGGGTTGCAGGTCTTTTTTTATATCTAATTCCTCATTCATGGCACTTTATTTTACAACAAACCCCGGCATAAACCAGGGCTTGCAGTATATCAAATATAATTATTTATTGTCTGCTTATTGTTAAGCTACCTTTAATTTTTTCAGATCAGATTTTTCAAACTTCTCATGGGCATAGTCCAGCGTAATATTCAGGCGTTTGATGTCCTTTTTTGACGGGAACTCAAACATCGCATCTATCATTATTGCTTCGCAGATGGAACGCAGGCCACGGGCGCCAAGCTTAAATTCTACGGCTTTATCAACAATAAAATCAAGCACATCTTCTTCAAAATCAAGCTTTACCCCCTCGTATTCAAACAATTTTTTATATTGTTTAAGCAATGAGTTTTTCGGCTCGGTTAAAATATTGTGCAATGCTTCCCTGTCTAAAGGGTTTAAATAAGTCAGTATAGGCAAACGTCCTATTAATTCCGGAATAAGGCCATAAGATTTTAAATCCTGTGGCGTGATGTATTTGTACAGGTTTTTAAGGTCAACCTCACCGTCATCACGTTTCATTTTATAGCCAACGGTTTGTGTGCGTAAACGATTGGCGATCTTCCGCTCAATGCCATCAAATGCGCCCCCGCAAATAAACAGGATGTTATTGGTATTAACGGTGATCATTTTTTGATCGGGGTGCTTGCGGCCACCCTGGGGCGGTACATTCACCATGGTGCCTTCCAGTATTTTCAGGAGGGCCTGTTGCACGCCTTCGCCGGATACATCACGGGTGATAGAAGCATTATCGCTTTTGCGGGCGATTTTGTCAACCTCATCAATATAAACGATACCTCTTTCGGCTGTAGCCACGTCATAATCGGCAGATTGCAGTAAACGGGTAAGGATACTTTCCACGTCTTCGCCTACGTAACCCGCCTCTGTTAATACCGTGGCATCGCAGATGCAAAAAGGAACATTTAATATTTTAGCAAGCGTTTTGGCGAGCAAAGTTTTTCCGGTACCTGTTTCGCCCACCATAATGATGTTTGATTTTTCCAGTTCTACTTCGTCTTTTTCAACCCGTTGGTTTAAGCGCTTGTAGTGGTTATAAACAGCAACGGCCAATACCTTTTTCGCATCATCCTGACCAATTACATATTGGTCCAGATGGGCCTTAATTTCAGTAGGTTTTAGTATAGCCGGTGTTGAGGGTGATGTTTTTACCTTACGAACTTTCAGTTCCTCGGCCAATATTTCATTTGCCTGGTTAACGCATTTGTCACAAATATGTGCATCAAGCCCCGCAATCAGCATCAGGGAGTCCTGTTTACCTGCTCCACAAAATGAACACCTGATTTCCTTGCTGCTTTTATTCATGTTATTTATATTTCTTATTCAAAATTAATAAAAAAAGTCCGTAAGTCCGAAAAGTCTGGCAAGTCAGAAAATGAAAAAATAGCTTTTCCTGGGTCCGTGACTTGTTGTTTACGAACTTTTAAACTTTTTTGTTTCAGTTTTATTGTTCCGAAAGCAGAAAACTTAAGATAAATTATCTTTCGGAATTCCCGGCTTTCGGACTCAAATTATTACTTCTTCCCTTTGGTGCCGCGTAAAATTTCATCAATCATACCAAACTCTTTTGCTTCTTCGGCAATCATCCAATGGTCGCGGTCGGATGCATCCCAAACTTTTTCAAAAGGGGCGCCGCTGTGATCAGCAATGATCTGGTATAATTCTTTTTTCAATTTAGTGATCTCATGATAAGTGATCTCAATATCCGACTGCTGCCCCTGAGCGCCGCCTGATGGCTGGTGGATCATTACCCTTGCATGCGGCAATGCTGCCCTTTTGCCTTCTGTGCCTGCACATAATAGTACCGCAGCCATTGAAGCCGCCATACCTGTACAAATTGTAGCTACATCATTTGATATAAATTGCATCGTGTCATAGATCCCTAAACCGGCATAAACAGAGCCACCCGGTGAATTAATATAGATCTGGATGTCGCGTTTAGCATCAGCCGATTGTAAGAACAGCAATTGAGCCTGAATAATGTTTGCAATATTTTCATAAATCGCATCGCCAAGGAAAATGATACGATCCATCATCAACCGCGAGAACACGTCCATTTGTGCAACATTAAGCTGGCGCTCCTCAATAATATAAGGCGTCATTCCGGTAGGCATGGCGCTTCTGTCAACACCTGCTATAAATTTATCTACATAAATACTGTTAATACGGTGGTGCTTAACAGCATATTTCCTGAATTCGTTTTTATCAATATTACTCATGATCTTTTTGTTATGGTGCGGATTTTAACCGCGTTAAATATAGTTGTTACTTAAATACTTTT
The DNA here is from genome assembly GCA_044448725.1 of Sphingobacteriales bacterium. GTDB lineage: Bacteria > Bacteroidota > Bacteroidia > Sphingobacteriales > Sphingobacteriaceae > Mucilaginibacter. The sequence continues at coordinate 8,042 of JBIOHE010000156.1, forward strand.
TGTACCGGAAAGTTTGTTAAAAGTAATTTTATTTGAGAGGGGTGAAACAGGAAGTCAGAGGTCGGAAGTCAGAAACAAAACGTTTAAAAACAGGAGAATAATTTTAGAGGTTGGAAACTAATCTCTAATCTCCAACCTCTAATCTCTCTCCCTTACAACGCCTGGAAATCAGTAAATAATATGTCTTTCTGCTCTAACGTTACAATTCCTTTAATGTAATCAAACACCCTGAAAGCTTTCACTTCTTCGAATATTTTGTTTGCATTTTCTTTAGTCTGCAGGTATTGAACAGTGTATTGCCCTAATTGCTCGTCGCTTAAAGGCTGAGGGCTGTACATTCTGAATTGCTGATCTAAACGAACTTTAGCAAGTTCAAAAACCTCTTCGTACTGTATTTCAATGTTGTTGTCTTTAATGATCTTATTTTCAATAAGCGTCCATTTAAGGTTTTGGGCAAAATCATTATAGCCGCCTGCAAGTTCTTCAGCCGTCAATTTTTCGTTTGTGGCTTTTAACCAGCGTTTCAAAAACTCATCAGGCAAATCAAACTGAACTTTGCTTAAGCTATACTTGTAAATATCATCCTGCAGTTTGCGCTCAGCATCCTGCACCATCATACTCTCAAGTTCGGCGGTGATCTTTGCTCTGAACTCCTCTTCATTTGTTACGGTACCTTCACCAAATAACTTGTCAAAGAACTCCTGATTGAGGTCGCTTTCTTCTAAACGGTTTACATTTTTAACCGTTAAAGTAATATTTCCCTCTAAATCAGCTGCTGTATCTTCATCAATTTTTAGTAAGCCAGCAATCTTAGCCGCATCGTTACCAAATGCTTTTTGAAGATCAAACTCCACTACATCGCCCTTTTTTAAACCAATCAATGATGCTTTTACAGCTTCATCCTTTATTTGGTCTAATCGAACCGATGCGGTATTACCAAAACCTTGGTCAAAATTTGAACCAACGAAGTCTAATTCGGCATAAAGCACATCATCGTCTGCCGATACGTCAGGATTTGTCATTTTGCCATAGCTGCGGCGAATGTTTTTTATGCGCGAGGCTAAGGTTTCCTCATCAACTTTGATCACATATTGGGTTAAATGATCGTTGGATGAAAAATCAATATTAAAGTCGGGCGCTAAGCCAAGCTCGTAGTTAAATTCAAAATTGTCGGCAAAATCCCAGTTATATTCTTTAGCCTCATCAACTTTTGGCAAAGGCTGGCCTAAAACTTCCAATTGTTCCGTTTCGATATATTTATTCAAAGTATCCGAAAGCATATTATTGATCTCATCAACTAAAATGCTTTTTCCGTACATCCTTTTGATATGCGATGCGGGCACCATTCCCGGGCGGAAACCCGGTATTTTAGCTTTTTTCGCGTGGTCTTTTATAGCCTTATCAACACGTGGCTGATAATCTTCGGGATTGATATTGATTTTTACAATGGCGTTCAGGTTATCGATTTTTTCCTGTGAAATATTCATCTTTTTACCGGGTATTTAAACTTTTAAATGTTACGCAGGCGCGTTGTAAAACCTGCGCCGCTTTTGGAGGGGCAAATGTAGGAAAAAAGTCCGAAAGTCGGAAAATCTGAAAAGTCAGTAAAGCCAGGGTAGATTCAACTCGCCAATGCACTACTATTGCCTGAATTAGTGTCCCATTATATTCTGCATTTTTTTCTAATTCCTGAAGGAATAGCATCTTTACTAACCATTACCGAAATTGTATTTTCAAGAAGATATTCTTTGGGCATGTAAGTGTATTTAGATGGATTTAATG